>NZ_JBANEM010000009.1:0-233037 GCF_040187805.1 Comamonas sp. wu1-DMT | reverse complement strand
GCCGCCAGCGTTCAATCTGAGCCAGGATCAAACTCTATAGTTCGATCTTGAATTTAAAGTCTTTCGACTGCTCACTCACTTGACGGAATCAAGAAGAATAAATTCTTCCTCATTACTGTTTTTGTGAGCGTTTGATAACTCCGAAGAGTTTTGCTCCGAAGAACTGGCTGCTTGCCCTCAAACGCCCACGCTTATCGGCTGTATTTTTTTAAGGAACCGAATGCAAAATCGAAAAACCCGATCTTGAATCTCGTTGCTTGCTGCGATCAGCGAAGCCTTGAATTCTATCACAACTTTGCCGTCTAATTTCCTTCAGATCGGCTAGCAAAAATTTGCATTTCGCTCACAGTGAAGCCTTGCATTGTACACAGATTTTGGCAGGCCAGGCAACATCCACACGGACATCCAGACAAAGAACCCCGGCAGG
The DNA here is from genome assembly GCF_040187805.1 of Comamonas sp. wu1-DMT. Lineage (NCBI taxonomy): Bacteria > Pseudomonadati > Pseudomonadota > Betaproteobacteria > Burkholderiales > Comamonadaceae > Comamonas > Comamonas sp. wu1-DMT. The sequence goes on along the minus strand of NZ_JBANEM010000009.1, from coordinate 232,610 downwards.
CCTTGCCTGCCGGGGTTCTTTGTCGCTTCTCAGGCGCTAGCTGCCTGCTCCAGTGCATCAACAAACAGTGCTGCCACATCGCAGCCGGTCTGATCAAAGATCTCCTGGAAGCAGGTGGGACTGGTCACATTGATCTCGGTGACGTTGTGACCAATCACATCCAGTCCGATCAATAGCAGGCCACGCTGCACCAAACGCTCCCCAATGAACTCGGCAATTGCCTTGTCCTGCTGCGCCAATGGCTGGGCAACTCCCTTGCCGCCAGCCGCCAGATTGCCGCGCACCTCATTGCCCTGCGGAATGCGTGCCAGGCAGAACGGCACGGGCTTGCCGCCGATGATGAGCACCCGCTTGTCGCCATGAACGATGTCGGGCAGGAACTTCTGCACCATGACGCTGGTGGAGCCGCCCTGATTCAGGGTTTCGATGATGCTGCCTAAATTGCGGCCGTCTTCGCCGACTCGGAAGATGCCCATCCCCCCCCATGCCGTCCAGGGGCTTGAGGATGATGTCCTTGTGCTCTGCATGAAAAGCACGGATGTCCTGGGCGCTGCGCGTGACCAGGGTGGGCGAGATGAACTGTGCAAACTCCATGATGGCGAGCTTTTCGGGATGCTCGCGCAGTGCACTGGGTTTGTTGAAGACCTTGGCGCCCTCACGCTCGGCCTGACCGAGCATGTGCGTGGCGTAGAAGAACTCGGAATCGAAGGGCGGATCCTTGCGCATGACGATGGCATCAAAATCTGCCAGTGCCGTCAAAGCGCTTCGCGTCTCCTCGAACCAGCGGTCTTGCTCCCCGGTCAGGCTGATATGGCGCACCTGCGCCATGACCTTGCCGCCGCTTTGCCAGGAGACATGGCGGGGCTCGCAGGCCACGATCTGGTGTCCTCGGCGTTGAGCCTCACGCATCATGGCAAAGGTGGAGTCCTTGTAGATGACAAAGGATTCCAGCGGATCGGCAACAAACAGTATTTGCATGGTGAAAAACTCTAGCGGTAGAGGTAGATACCGGCATCATGCCCAGCCGGGCAAAACACCACAATATGACGGCAGATACTCAGGCCCTGCGCGCACGCAGGCTCTGGACAAGCAAGGCCAGGCTGCCAGCGACCACGCCCCAGAAGGCTGAGCCCACCCCTGCGATGACGACGCCGCTGAGCGTGACCAGAAAGGTGATGAGCGCTGCCTCTCGGTGCTTTTCCTCCTTGAAGGCCGTCGCCATGCCGCCGCCTATGGAGCCCAGCAAGGCCAGTCCGGCGATGCAGGCCACCAGCTCCTTGGGAAAGGCCGTCAGCAGGCCCGTAACCACCGCACCAAAGACACCTATCAAAATATATAGCAGTCCGCACACAGCAGCGGCGGTATAGCGCTTGCCCCTATCCTCATGCGCCTCGTCTCCCATGCAGATCGCCGCCGTGATGGCACTGAGGTTGAGGGCATAGCCGCCAAACGGTGCCAGCAGCAAGGTCGCCACGCCGGTCATGCTGATGACCTTGGACACCGGTATCGGATAGCCCGTGGCGCGTATCACCGCCACGCCCGGCAGATTCTGCGAAGCCATGGTCACGACAAACAGGGGCAACGCCAGGCTGATGAGCGCCTGCAGCGAGAACTCGGGAGCCGTATAGACCGGCATGGCCAGCCCGCCATGCACGGCCGACCACTGCATCTGCCCGCTCAGCGCCGCCCAGGCGGTTCCGGCCAGCAGGGTGATGATGACCGCATAGCGAGGCGTCATACGCCGCGAAAGCAGATAGGCAAGCAGCATGACCAGCACCAGGGACAGATTGGTTTCGGCCGCAGAGAAAGCCTGCATGCCGAACTTGGCCAGCACGCCGGCCAGCAGGGCCGACGCAATTTCCATGGGGATGCGGTTCATGATGCGCTCGAACCAGCCGGTCACCCCCACCAGAATGATGAGTGCCGCGCTGACAATAAAGGCACCGATCGCCTCCCCCATGGAGAAACCACCCGCCAGCCCGGCGGTCGCCAGCACCGCCGCCCCTGGGGTGGACCAGGCCACCATGACCGGCATGCGCAGAATCAGCGACGGGACCAGCGAGCACAGACCCATGCCCAGGCCCAGCGCCCAAATCCAGGAAGTAATCTGCTCAGGCGTGGCATGAAACGCCTGCGCCGCCTGAAACACCAGGGCCACCGAACTGGTAAAGCCCACAAGCACGGCCACAAAGCCTGCGGCCACGGCGGCAGGGCTCAAGTCTTTGAAAAAGCGCATCCGTGCATTCTGGCACCAGCCCCACCCAAAATGATGCACTCCGCGTAAGCGCGAATGACGAAGCCCATCATCACATCAAAATCAATAGCTATCAGCGCTTTTTAATAAAGAGCCAAAGGCCTATTTGACTCAAAGTATTTACAGCTCGATCTTGGAGCCCAGCTCCACCACCGAGTTGCTCGGCAGGTGCAGGAAATCAGCCACCCGGCTCGCGTTCTTGTGCATCTGCGCAAACAGCTTTTCGCGCCAGTGCGCCATGGAGTTGTTCATGCGCGGGATGATCACATCACGCGACAGGAAATAGCTGGTGGACATGGAGTCCAGCTTGCAGCCCTGGGTACGCAGCTGCGCCAGCGCCGCAGGCACATCGGGCTCGTTCTTGAAGCCGTAGTGGATGATGACTTCCCAGCAGTCGCCGCCCAGCGACTCTGCCTCCACCCGCTTGTCCATCCCGACCCAGGGCACTTCGTGGTTGCGCACGGTCACAAAGAGATTGCGCTCATGCAGCACTTTGTTGTGCTTGAGGTTATGGAGCAGCGCATGCGGCACGGTGCCGGGCTCCCCCGAGAGGAAAACCGCCGTGCCGGGCACGCGCGTGGGCGGATGACGCCAGGTGGATTCCAGAAACTGACGCAGATCCAGCGCATCCGCCTGCAACTTCTGATGCAGCAGCTCACGCCCGCGGCGCCAGGTCATCATCAGGGTAAAGACCGTGCCACCGATCAGCAGCGGGAACCAGCCGCCTTCAAACAGCTTGAGCAGATTCGAGGCGAAGAAAGCCAGATCCACCACGAAGAAGAAGCCCGTCGCCAGCAGGCACAAGGCCAGCGAATAGTTCCAGCGATAGCGGATGACAAAGAAGGTCAGCATGGTGGTGATCAGCATGTCCAGCGTCACCGCAATACCGTAGGCCGCCGCCAGATTGCCGCTATTGCGAAACAGCAGAACAGCCAGCGCAATCGCCACAAACAGGCCCCAGTTGACCAGGGGCATATAGATCTGACCGGTCTCCTTCACGCTGGTGTGGCGTACCTCAAAACGTGGAAAGTAGCCCAGTTGAATGACCTGACGCGTCACGCTGAAGGCTCCCGTGATCAACGCCTGCGAGGCGATCACCGTGGCCATGGTGGCCATGATGACCAGCGGCAGCAGCGCCCAGCTGGGTGCCATCATGAAAAACGGGTTCTTGACTGCCTCGGGATTGGCCAGCAGCAAAGCGCCCTGACCGAAGTAATTCAAGGTCAGCGCCGGCATGGCAACGCTGAACCAGGCCAGACGGATAGGCTTCTTGCCGAAGTGACCGAGATCGGCGTACAGCGCCTCGGCACCCGTCACACAGAGCACGACCGAGCCCAGAATGATGAAGCTGATGCCCGGGCTGTTCCAGATGAAGCGGACCGCGTAATGCGGGCTGAGTGCCGCCAGGATTTCCGGATGCCCCATGATCTGGTGCACGCCCAGCAGGGCGATACAGACAAACCAGGTCACGGTGACGGGGCCAAAGAACTTGCCTATGCCTGCGGTGCCGCGCTTTTGCACGAAGAACAGCAGAAACAGAATCACCAGTGTCAGCGGAATCACGGCCTTGGTGAAATGCGGCGAGATGACTTCCAGGCCCTCAACCGCCGAGAGCACGGAAATCGCCGGAGTGATAACGCCATCGCCATAGAAGAGCGAGGTGCCGAACATACCCACCAGAAACAACGTGCCGGACAGTCGCGGCCTGTCCTTGACCGTCTGGGAGGCCAGGGCCAGCATGGCCACCAGCCCGCCCTCGCCGTTGTTGTCGGCGCGCAGCACCAGGGTCACGTACTTGAGGGAGACGATGACCGTGAGCGTCCAGAACAGTACCGAGAGCACGCCATAGACGTTGTCCGGCGTGAACGGCACATAGCCTGAGCCGAAAACCTCCTTGACCGAGTACAAAACACTGGTTCCGATGTCTCCGTAGACGACACCGATCGCGCCCAGGGTCAGGGCGCCTAGCGAGGATTTCGAATTTTGCACGATTCAGGAAGCGACTCGTAAGGCAGTCACCAAGTGATCAAATTGTCGGCATTGTGCGCTGTCCTCAGCGCCTGCGAAATCAGTCGTAGATTTCTGCGTCGGGATTAGTGGCTTCCAACTCGTAGCTGGCCGCCAACATGGCCAAACGTGCTATCACGCCATACATATAGAAGCGGTTGGGTGCGCTGGCGCCCGGACGCGCGCTGGCCTGAGGCAGGTGGTTGCTCTGCTGGAAAGCCAGGGGCACGTAGCCCGCACCGGGGGCATTGAGGTTCTCGTCCTCGCCGCGTTCGGGGTGCATGCGGTAGAAACCTCCCACCACGTAACGATCCATCATGTAGACCACGGGCTCGGCCACGGCGTTGTGCATGCGCTCATAGGTCAGCACGCCCTCCTGCACGATGACGTCATGCACGGTCTGGCCGTCCTTGATGACGCCCATCTTGTTGCGGCTCTTGCGCGGCAGCGCAGCCAGCTCCTTGGCGTCGCGCACGGTCATCACACCCATGCCATAAGTGCCGTTGTCGGCCTTGACCACGGCAAACGGCTTTTCCTTGATGCCATATTCCTTGTACTTGCGGCGCACCTTGGAGAGGATCACGTCCACCTGCTCGGCCAGGGCCTCCATGCCCGTGCCTTCGGCAAAGTCGATGTTCTCCACATGACCGAACAAGGGGTTGATCAGCCAGGGGTCGATGCCCAGCAGCTTGCCGAAGCGCTTGCCGACTTCCTCGTAGCTCTGGAAGTGACGGCTCTTGCGGCGCACATTCCAGCCTGCATGCAGCGGCGGCAGCAGGTATTGCTCGTACAGCTCCTCGATGATGCCGGGCACGCCGGTGGAGAGGTCGTTGTTGAGCAAAATGGTGCAGGGGTCGAAATCCTTGAGGCCCAGACGGCGCTTGCTGCGGATCACCGGCTCCAGCTTGATCTCGTCGCCCAGGGGCAGCGTGATGGACAGCGTCTTCTTGATCTCGGGGCTGATGGAGCCGATGCGCACATTGAGACCCGCCATGCTGAAGATGCGCTTGAGCTGCAGCACGCTGGCCAGATAGTGGGTGTTGCGCGTGTGGTTCTCGGGAATGATGAGCAGATTGCGCGCCTCGGGGCATATCTTTTCGATGGCAGCCATCGCAGCCTGGACAGCCAGTGGCAGCATTTCATCGGTCAGGTTGTTCCAGCCGCCTGGAAACAGGTTGGTATCCACCGGTGCCAGCTTGAAACCCGCATTACGAATATCCACCGAACAGTAGAACGGCGGCGTGTGCTCCATCCATTCCAGGCGGAACCAACGCTCAATGGCAGGCATGGAGTCGAGAATGCGCTGCTCAAGTTCGTTAATGGGGCCGGTCAAAGCCGTGACGAGATGTGGAACCATAAATACCCTCAGGAGACGATGGTGGGGGGCAATTGTAGAGATTGAAGCATGAGATAGGTGTTTTCCCCAGTCTTTGTTTCAACGACGCCAGAACGCCGGTGACAGCAAAGCCATGAAACTCAGTATCTCGAGCCGCCCCAACAGCATGCCCAGAGTACACACCCAGATCTGGAAATCCGTCAACACCGTGTAGTTGGATGCGGGCCCAACGGCCCCCAGGCCCGGCCCCATGCAGTGCACGCTGGCCAGCACGGCAGAGAAGGCGGTCAGAGGGTCGAGATCGGTCAGCAGCAACACCATGCTCAGCACAATGACGGTGGCACCGTAAACCAGCATGTAGGCCAGCACCGAAAAAATCATCGGGTTATCTACCACCGCATCGCCCAGCCGCACCGGCTGCACGGCGCGCGGATGCACCAGACGCGTCATCTCGCGCCTGGCCTGCTTGACCAGAATCAGCATGCGCACCATCTTGATGCCACCGCCGGTCGAGCCCGCACTGGTGGCCACCCCCGACAGCAGCAACAACAGAACGGGAATGAACACCGGCCAGGACAGATAGTCCGCGGTGGAAAAGCCGGTAGTCGTGGCGACCGAGACCGTGTGGAACATGCCGTTGCGCAAGGCATCGAGCGGCCCATAGACCCCCTTGACCCAGAGCAGCAGCGCCACCAGCAGGCCCGAGCCCAGCAACACGCCGATCGTGGCGCGCATTTCGGGGTCGCGCATGAAACTATCGATGCGCCCCTTGCGCATGGCCACGAAGTACAGCGCAAAGTTGCAACTTGCCAGCAACATGAACAGCAAGGCCGCGGCCTCCAGCAGCGGCGAGTTGAAATAGGCGAAGCTGGCATCGTGCGACGACAGCCCGCCCAGGCTCACCGTGGCGAACATATGCATCAGCGCATCCAGCGGCTGCATGCCGCAGGCCCAGAAGGTCAGAAAGCAGCCAATGGAGAACAGCGCGTACACACCCCACAGGCCTTTGGCCGTCTCGGTAATACGCGGCGTGAGCTTGGTGTCCTTGACGGGACCTGCAGCTTCCGCTCTGAAAAGCTGAGCGCCGCCGACACCCAGCAGTGGCAACACAGCCACGGCCAGAATCAGAATCCCCATGCCGCCCATCCACTGCATGAAAGTACGCCAGACATTGATGGACACCGGCAACTGATCCAGACCGCTGAGCACCGTGGCCCCGGTCGTCGTCAGGCCCGATACGGCTTCGAAGTAGGCATGGGTGAGACTGATGGAGATGCCCACCCGGTTCAACCCCATCATCAGCGGCACCATGGCGCACAGCGGCAGCACCACCCAGACCAGGGTCACCAGAATCACGCCATGACGCGGTTGCAGATCCTGCTTGTGACGGTGCAGTCCCCCCCCACAGCAACAGCCCCACGCCCACCGTCAGTCCGATCGACCAGGGATAGATGCGCCAGATGCCATCCTGCGTGAACCAGGAGATGCCAAAGGGCAGCAGCATGGCGCCGGCAAACATAATCATCAGCATGCCCAGCACACGCAGGACAGGGAGCAGATCTTTCATGAGCGCAGCTTAGAAAAAGGTGGCGCTGACGCGGAACAGGTTTTCCACGTTGCGCACCAGCCGCTTGTTGGGCAGGAAGAACACCACATGGTCGCCGGATTCGATCACGGTATGGCTGCGCGGAATGATGACCTCGGTCTCCAGTGCCGCCCCCGCCACTTCCTCGCAGGTCTTGCCTTCTGGAATGCCGCGCACGATGAGACCGATATGCACCTCCTCGGGCAGGCGCAGCTCTTCCACCTTGCGCCCCACCACACGCGAGCTCTTGCGGTCGCCGCGCGCCACGATCTCCAGTGCCTCGGCAACGCCGCGGCGCAGGCTGTGCACGGCTTGCACATCGCCGCGGCGCACGTAAGCCAGGAACTCGCCCAGCATGGCCTGCGCCGGCGACAGCGCAATATCGATCTGCGTGCCGTGCATCAGATCGGCATAGGCGCGGCGATTGATCAGCGACAGAACACGGCGTGCGCCCATGCGCTTGGCCAGCAGGCTGGACATGATGTTGTCCTCGTCGTCGTCCGTCAGCGCGAGAAACAGATCCACCTCCTCGATGCCCTCCTCCTCCAGCAGGGCCTCGTCGGTGGCATCACCCTCCAGCACCAGCACTTCGGCAGGCAGCACCGACGACAGGCTCAGGCATTGCTGGGCGTTGGACTCGATGATCTTGACGTGAAAGCGCCCGGGCGTCTGCGCCAGCTTCCTGGCCAGCCGCAGGCTGACCTGGCCTCCGCCCGCAATCATGATGCGGAACACCGGCCGGCTCGGGCGGCCTTCGGGCAGATTGATGGCCTTGAGAGCCTCGGACACATGCTCGGTCGCGGCCAGCATGAAGACTTCGTCACCGGGCTCTATGCGCGTGGCCCCGTCGCAGCGCACAAACCGGTCTGGCTCGTCCATGAAGCGGCGGTAGATCGCGACGATGCGCATGGCCAGCTCGGGCATGCGCTCTCGCACCTGCGCAATCTGCAGCCCCACGGCAGGCGCACCGGCGCGTGCGCGCACCGAGGCCAGGGCGGCCCGCCCGCCCGCAAAGGCGCGCACCTGCATGGCTTCCGGGTATTCGATGAGCTTACGGATGTAATTGGTGACCGATTCCTCGGGACAGATGATGCGATCGACCGCAAAACCCTCCTTGCCCAGCACCGGATCATCCACCGCAAAGCTGGACGAGCGCACCCGCGCAATGCGGGTCGGAATGTCGAACACGGCCTGGGCAATCTTGCAGCAGACCAGGTTGGTCTCGTCCATGGAGGCGCAGGCGATCAGCAGGTCGGTATCCTTGGCGCCCGCCTCGGCCAGCACCTGGGGATCGATGCCGTTGCCGACCACGCCACGAAGGTCGAAGCGCGATTCCAGCTCGCGCAGTGCTCGCGCATCCGTGTCGATGACGGTGATTCCGTTTTGCTCGGACACCAGACTTTCGGCCACACTCTGGCCTACGCGCCCGGCACCCAGAATAATGATTTTCATGGTGTTATGGAAAGGGATCCAAGCTGCGGCATCAATTCAGACCGATGAGGGCCGCAAACAGCCCTCGTCGGCGGGTGGATCTCAGGAACGGACTTCGCCGTCGCCCAGGACCACGTATTTGAGCGAAGTCAGGCCTTCGATACCTACCGGCCCGCGCGCATGGAACTTGTCGGTGCTGATGCCGATCTCGGCACCGAGTCCGAACTCGAAGCCATCGGCAAAGCGGGTGCTGGTATTGACCATGACACTGGCCGAATCGACCTCGCGCAGGAATTTCTGCGCATGCAGGTGATTGGTCGTCAAAATCGACTCCGTATGGTGGCTGGAGTACTTGTTGATGTGGGCAATGGCCTCGTCCACACCGTCCACCAGCTTCACGCTGATGATGGGCGCCAGGTATTCCTCGTACCAGTCCTGCTCCACCGCCTGGGCCAGCTTGGCATCCTTGACAGTCTGCAAGATGGCCAGCGCCTCGGCATCGCAGCGCATCTCCACGCCCTTGGCGGCATAGACGACACCGATCCTGGGCAGGAAGTCTGCAGCCACGGCGCGTGCCACCAGCAGGCTTTCGCTGGCGTTGCAGGGGCTGTACTTGTTGGTCTTGGCGTTGTCGGCCACTTTCACGGCCATGGCGATGTCACAGGGGTCATCCACATAGGTGTGGCAATTGCCATCCAGATGCTTGATGACTGGCACCTTGGCCTCGCGGCTGATGCGCTCGATCAGGCCCTTGCCGCCCCGGGGGATGATGACGTCCACATAGTCGGGCATGGCGATGAGCTGACCCACGGCATCGCGGTCGGTGGTCTCCACCAGCTTGACGCCGTCTTCGGGCAGGCCGGCCTCGGCCAGCGCCTGGGCCACCAGCCTGGCCAGCGCCTTGTTGGAGTCGATCGCCTCCGAGCCACCGCGCAAAATGCAGGCATTGCCGCTCTTGATCGAGAGGCTGGCCGCTTCGATGGTCACATTCGGGCGGCTTTCATAAATCATGCCGAACACGCCCAGAGGCACACGCATCTGACCCACGCGGATACCGCTGGGCATCTGCTTGAGGCCGCTGATCTCGCCGATCACATCTGGCATGGCAGCGAGTTGCTCGCAACCTTCGGCACAAGTCTCCAGCACCTTGGGCGTCAGACGCAGCCTGTCGACCATGGGCGCCGACAGGCCATTGGCCACGGCGCGCTCCAGATCGCGGGCATTATCGATCTGCAGCGGCTCGACGTTCTCGCGCAGCAGACGGGCCAGCGCCTTGAGTGCTTTGTTTTTAGTAGCTGCAGACGCACGCGCCATTAGTGCAGAGGCGGATTTTGCCTGTACACCAAGGTTGTGCATGTATTCGACGGTATTGAGCGCGTTCATGGCGTGATTTTCGCCGAGATAAGCAAGTTGCGCAGACAAGCCCGAGCACGAGGGGGTTTATGGCCCTGCGGACACCTACACTCGGCCTCTGAATCGCAAGGAGACTTATGAGCCACAACACCACAGCGCTGCAGGAAAGCGCCCGCCAGCTCCAGCAGCTGCGCAGCGGATTCGAGCAGCTCGCCCACTCACAGATCAGCGCCAGCGCCCTGGGCCAGCAGGCACGCGCCGCGACCACATTGCTTGAGGCACTGCCACCACGCTATGGCGAGGTGCTGCTCAACCTGCTGGACCGGCTCGAATCCAGCGCGCTGTTCACCGAGGAGAGCTGCTCCTTCAGCCAGAAGGACCTGCTGGACAATCTGCGCCTATGGGCCGACAAGGCCCAAACCCAGCTCGCCGCCAATCCCGGCTGAGCCGAAAATCAGCGCCCGGCCTGGGCCAGCTGCATGGCCAGCTGCCGCAGGGCCTGCCAGCTGTCGCGAGGCCAGCCCGCGCTGGGCAGGCCTTTGACAATGCCGTCCACGGCATGGGCAGCCTGGAGCAGTTCGGCCGCGCGTGCATCGCTGACACGCGGCAGCAGCCGCTCCATCAGCCTCTCCTTGGGGCCCCAGATGCGGTTCTCGCGCAGCGCCATGGGCAGGGGCTTGCCGCCCGCCATGGCGTCCTTGACCCGCTTGATGTTTCGAATGTCCTCGGCCAGCGCCCAATGCACCAGCACCTCGGCCTCGCCTTCGGCCTGCAGGCCGTCCAGCATGCGCATGCTGCGCGCCACCTGGCCCGATAGCACGGCCTCCGACAGCTTGAACACGTCGTAGCGCGCCACATTGAGCACCGCCTGCTCCACCTGCGCCAGACTCAGCTCACCCTCGGGGTGCAACAGGGCCAGTTTCTGAATTTCCTGGTGCGCTGCCAGCAGATTGCCTTCCACGCAGTCGGCAAAGAACTGCAGCGTGCGCTGGCCCTCTTCACCGGCAGCCACACGCTGGTTCTGCAACGCCAGACGCTGTGCAATCCAGTGCGGCAGCGCGCCGCGCTCCACGGGATCGATCTGGATGGAAACGCCGTTGCCGTCCAGCGCCCCAAACCAGGCCCCGGTCCTGGTGGCCTTGTCCAGGCGCGGCAGACTGATCAGGGTCAGCGTGCTGTCGTTGCCCTGGGCGCTGCTGGCCAGCTGCTGCAGCGCAGCACTGCCGTCCTTGCCGGGTTTGCCGCTGGGAATGCGAATTTCCAGAATCTGCTTGTCCGCAAACAGGCTCAGGCTGCCGCCTGCCGCCAGCACGCCGCTCCAGTCAAAGTGCGCGCCCATGACGGTGTAGCTGCTGCGCTCGGTATAGCCCTGAGCGCGCGCTGCCGCACGGATCGCGTCGGCCGCTTCCTGCTGCTGCAAGGGCTCGTCGCCATGCAGCACATAGAGCGAGCGCAAGCCCTTGGCCAGATGGGAGGGAAGCTGGTTCAGCGCAAGCTGCATGGAGAAAAGTTTTCTATAAGAAGTATCTGAAACGCCCTGAATTCAAGCGTCAGCAGCTATCAGATTTATCGAACCAACGCTGGAGACTCTCGACCGCAACTCAGAAACGTCAAGCAAGGGCCTAGGCGACCTGCCGCCCAGCAACAAGGCCGTAGTCCCCGTCGCGCTGCGGCTCAGGGGACGGGCTCATGACACCTGCAGGCTCTTGACCGCAGCCAGACGGCGAATGATCTGCTGCACGATGTCGTTGCGCATGTCCTTGTTCAGCATTTCCTCTTCTACTGCCTTGGACAAGGCATTGGTTTCGTTATAGGTCACGTTGCGGATCTGACGAATCTCGACCGGCTCGATCAGCTCATCGCCGCCAGGCGTGCGCAACGAGAAGCGCACGATCAGACGCAGTTCGATTTCACGCACCTGGCCAGCCACGTTGGAGCCGATGATCACGCGCTGGGCCTGCTCGCTGATGATCTGGCAGATCACCTCGGCGGTATCGGGCGATGCCGGGTCCTTGACCACGGTCAATTGATCGCTGCTCGATTCCAGACTGCGACGCAGCAAAGTGCCCACGGGCGCACCGCGCCCCGCCTGCACGTAAATGGAGCGAAACACAAAATTAGGCGCTCCGCGCAGGCGAAAGCCGCAAGCCCCCAGCAAAGGCGTCAAGGCCATGGCGGCCAGCAGCGTACGTTTTTGCATCAACTGTCCTCTAATCTTCAAGCCCTGCTGCGAGCGTCGACTCTTGCTCCAGAAATACCGAGCAAGGGCCGCCCCGCAGCGAAGGTATTGTCCCCCTCCCGCGAAGCGAGAGAGGGGGAAGGCGCGAAGCGCCTCAGGGGGAGTCATTTACACCACAATATTCACCAGACGTCCCGGCACCACGATGATCTTCTTGGGTGCACGGCCTTCGGCAAACTTCTGGTACTCCTCGTTGGCCAGCGCAGCCGCCTCAATGGCAGCCTTGTCGGCAGTGGCGGACACCAGGATCGCACCGCGCAGCTTGCCGTTGACCTGCAGCACCAGCGAGATCTCGTCCTGCACCAGGGCCTTGGGATCGACCTGCGGCCAGGGGGCATCGAGCAGATCGCCCAGGTGATTGGCATAGCCCAGCTCGCTCCACAGCACATGCGCCAGATGGGGCGTTGCGGGGTAGAGCACGCGCAGCAGAATGCCGAAGCCTTCGATCAACGCCACCTTGGCACCGGCGTCATCCAGGGCCTTGAAGTCTTCCAGCGCATTGATCATCTTCATCGCGCCGGACACCACGGTGTTGTACTGCATGCGCGAGTAGTCGTACTCGACCTGCTTGAGCACGTTGTGGATTTCCAGACGCAGGGCCTTGGCCGCCTTGCCGAATTCCACATCGTCCAGCGACTTGGCGCCGGCCACGCCCTGCACGGCGGAAGCCATGTCCATGCCTGTCAGCTTGCTGCCGAAGTTGTAGACGCGGCGCAGGAAACGATAGCTGCCTTCCACGGCGGCATCGTTCCACTCCAGAGTCAGCTCGGGAGGCGAGGTGAACATGGTGTACAGACGTGCGGTGTCGGCGCCGTACTTCTCGATCAGATCCTGAGGGTCCACGCCGTTGTTCTTGGACTTGGACATGGTGCCCACGCCCTCGTAATCGATGGCGGTACCCACGGGCAGCAGGCCGTCGGCGCTGTCCACTTCGATCTTGAGCTTGGCGCCGATGATCTTGCCGGAGTCGTCGAACACATGCTCCACATCCTTGGGCCAGAAGTATTCCTTGGCGCCCTTGGCCGTGCGACGGCTGTAGATGTGGTTGAGCACCATGCCCTGGGTCAGCAGCTTGGTGAAGGGCTCGTCGATCTTGACCAGGCCCAGGTCGCGCATGACCTTGGTCCAGAAACGCGCATACAGCAGGTGCAGGATGGCATGTTCCACACCGCCGATGTACTGGTCCATGGGCATCCAGTAATCGGCGCCGTCGGCCACCATCTGCTCGCCGTTCTTGGCGTCGCAATAGCGCATGAAGTACCAGGACGAGTCCACGAAGGTGTCCATGGTGTCGGTTTCACGGCGGGCAGGCTTGCCGCAGCAGGGGCAGACCACGCCGGCGTGGAAGGCTTCGCTCTTGACCAGGGGATTGCCGGAGCCATCGGGCACCAGATCCTGGGGCAGGACCACGGGTAGGTCCTTCTCGGGCACGGGCTGAGGACCGCAATCGGCGCAATGAATGATGGGGATGGGAGTGCCCCAGTAGCGCTGACGGCTGATGCCCCAGTCGCGCAGACGCCAGGTGGTCTTGAGCTCGCCCAGGCCCTTGTCGCCCAGAATCTTAGCCACGGCCTGCACCGCATCCTTGTGGTTCAGACCGTCGAAGTCGCCGGAGTTGATCAGTACGCCGCGCTCCTTGTCGCCATACCAGTCGCTCCACTGCTTGTCGTCATAAGCGGCCTGGCCTTCCACGGCCACCACCTGCTTGATGGGCAGGTCGTATTTGTTGGCAAAGGCGAAGTCGCGCTCGTCGTGGGCCGGAACGCCCATCACGGCGCCGTCGCCATAGCTCATCAGCACATAGTTGCCGATCCAGACCTCGACCTGCGCGCCGGTGATGGGGTGGGTGACGAACAGGCCCGTGGGCTTGCCTTCCTTTTCCTTGACGGCCAGCTCGGCCTCGGTCGTACCGCCCTTTTTGCACTCCTCAATGAAGGCTGCCAGTTCGGGGCTGGAGGCCGCCGCATGCAGCGCCAGCGGGTGCTCGGGGGCAACCGCGCAGAAGGTCACGCCCATGATGGTGTCGGCACGCGTGGTGAAGACATACATCTTGCCATCGCCGATCAGTTCGCCCGCAGCGTTCCTGACCTCATGCGTGAACGCAAAGCGCACGCCGGCGGACTTGCCGATCCAGTTCTCCTGCATCAGGCGCACCTTGTCGGGCCAGCCGTTCAGAGTGGCCTTCTCGTTGCCGACCTGCACATGGTCCAGCAGTTCCTGAGCGTAGTTGGTGATGCCCAGGTAGTAGCCGGGAATCTCGCGCTTTTCCACCAGCGCGCCGGTACGCCAGCCCCGGCCGTCGATGACCTGCTCGTTGGCCAGCACGGTCTGGTCCACCGGGTCCCAGTTCACCACCTGGGTCTTGCGGTAGGCAATGCCTTTTTCCAGCATCTTGAGGAACAGCCACTGGTTCCACTTGTAGTACTCAGGGTCGCAGGTGGCGACCTCGCGGCTCCAGTCGATGGCCAGACCCATGGCCTGCATCTGCTTCTTCATGTACGCGATGTTCTCGTACGTCCACTTGGCAGGCGGCACCTTGTTCTTCAGCGCAGCGTTCTCGGCTGGCAGACCGAAGGCGTCCCAGCCCATGGGCATGAGGACGTTGTAACCCTTCATGCGCAGCTGGCGCGTGAGCATGTCGTTGATGGTGTAGTTGCGCACATGGCCCATGTGCAGCTTGCCGCTGGGGTAGGGCAGCATGGAGCAGGCGTAGTACTTGGGCTTGCTGCCGTCTTCGGTGACGCGGTAGGCGTCCTTGGCTTGCCAGTGGTCTTGCGCGGCGCGCTCGACCTCGATGTGGTTGAATTTTTCTTGCATGGTGCAGTGCAGTGGCCGCCAGCCCCACTTGGGACCCGGCAAGGTAGAAATCTGAAATCAGCAGGGATTTTAGGCTCCCCGACCGCTTGCGCCGTTTTAGCCTTGCATGACCGCAGAACCCGCTGCGCCATCCCTGCGGCCTTCCTGCACGCCACGCTGGGAAATACGGCTTTGCGTAAGCTAGTGGCCGTTCACACATTGCTGAACTTTTTGCACGCCAGCCGGTCTTACCGGCCTGTTTACGTGCCCGGCGCCATCGCCTGCCTTCTGCCCGAAGTTGCCAGACTTGCGCTCCTGCCCCGGTCCATTCTTCTGAGGAGCTGCTCTTGCTTTCCCGCTGGTCTTTTGTTTCTGACTGGAATCCCGCCATGCAAATGCTGGCCTCGCTCTGCGTCCTGGCCCTGAGCGCCCTTGTGGCCGGCTGGCTGACCCAGTGGCTGGGGCTCAAGGTCTTTCGCCGTATGCGCGACACCCTCAGGACCGGCTGGGCCCAGATCCTCATGCACGACAAGGTGCTGCGCCGCCTGGCCAAGGTCGTGCCCTCGCTGATCGTGCAGTTCGGCGTCCAGGGTGTGCCGCATCTGGAGCCGCGCTGGACCACGCTGATCACCAATGTGGCGGTGGCCTTCACGCTCTACCACCTGGCACGCGCGCTGTGCGATCTGCTCAATGCCACGAACGAGGCCCATGAACGCGACGAGGCACGCAAGGCCGCCGTCCAGACCCACTCCATCAAGAGCTATGTGCAACTGGGCAAGCTGCTGGTCTGCAGCTTTGCCGTGGTGCTCATCGTGGCCACGCTGATGGACCGCTCGCCGCTGCTGCTGCTCTCGGGCCTGGGCGCCATGTCGGCCGTGCTGATGCTGGTCTTCAAGGACACCATCCTCTCCTTTGTCGCCGGCGTTCAGCTCGGCAGCAACGACATGCTGCGCGTGGGCGACTGGATAGAGATGCCCCAGGTCGGCGCCGACGGCTTTGTGACCGATATCGCGCTCAATACCGTCAAAGTGCAGAACTGGGACAAGACCATCACCACCATTCCCACCTGGCGGCTGATGACGGACAGCTTCAAGAACTGGCGCGGCATGTTCGACTCGGGCGGACGCCGCATCATGCGCTCGCTGAACCTGGACGCCAACACCGTGCATCTGCTCTCGCCCGAGGAGCGCGCAGGCATGGGCCATATCGCGCTGCTGCAACCCTACTGGAGCGAGCGCGACGGCCTGCAGGCCATGCCGGGTGCGGCCGAGGCCGCCATGCCAACCCAGGCCATCGCCGCCCACCAGGTGACGAATCTGGCCGCCTTCAAGGCCTATGCCTACGCCTATCTGATGGGCCATCCGCGCATTGGCAAAGGCCCGGGCATGTTCCTCATGGTGCGCACCATGGAGACATCGCCCACGGGACTGCCGCTGCAGCTGTTCTGCTACACCAACACCACCATCTGGGTGGAGTA
This sequence comes from Comamonas sp. wu1-DMT, assembly GCF_040187805.1. Lineage (NCBI taxonomy): Bacteria > Pseudomonadati > Pseudomonadota > Betaproteobacteria > Burkholderiales > Comamonadaceae > Comamonas > Comamonas sp. wu1-DMT. The sequence continues at coordinate 216,132 of NZ_JBANEM010000009.1, read as the reverse complement.
CGAAGGCATACAGGGCGAAATCTTCGACCATCTGATCGGCGTGCTGCCGCAGTTCGGGCTGACGCTGTACCAGCGTTCGTCGGACTACGGCACCCACTATCCGCCCGCCCGTCCCGATGTAGTAGCCCGTTAATACCCGCGGCGCCACTTGCCTGTCCACAATGGTTTGACACTTCAACAGGAGACAGACCATGGCAGGCAAGAAGATTTTGATGATTTGCGGCGACTACTGCGAGGACTATGAAACCATGGTCCCGTTCCAGGCCCTGCTGGCCGTGGGCCATACGGTGCACGCGGTCTGCCCCGACAAAAAGGCCGGCGACCAGATCAAGACCGCCATCCACGACTTTGAAGGCGCACAGACCTATAGCGAAAAGCCCGGCCACAACTTCACGCTCAACGCCACGTTTGCCGATGTAAAGCCCGAGCAGTACGACGCCCTGGTCATCCCCGGCGGCCGCGGCCCCGAGTATCTGCGCGGCTATGAAAGCGTGCGCGCCGCCGTACGTCACTTCTTCGACACCAACAAACCCGTGGCCGCCGTCTGCCACGGCGCGCAGTTGCTGGCCGGGGCCGGCGTGCTCAAGGGCCGCACCTGCTCGGCCTATCCCGCCTGCCGCGCCGAGGTGGAACTGGCCGGGGGCAGCTATGCCGACATCCCCGTCGACCAGGCCCATACCGAAGGCAATCTGGTAAGCGCCCCGGCCTGGCCTGCCCATCCGGCCTGGATTGCACAGTTTCTCGCGCTGCTGGGCACGAAGATTTCACACTGAAATCGGCCTCCAGCGCTTTTTCCATCAAGCGCAGCAAGCTATCAATTCAAGAGTTCTCCTCTTGACGCCGCAGTCACCGGGCCACACCATGGCCCGGTTTTTGTTTTGGAGAGTCGCGCCATGTGCCAGGTCTTTATCAGCGCCGATCCGCAGCTCTGGGCCCACCGGGCCCGCTCCATCCGGCTGCATGGAGTCGCCACCAGCATCCGGCTGGAAAACCTGTTCTGGCAGGTACTCGAAGAGATTGCCGCGCGGGACGGCTATACCGTGCCCCAGCTCTGCACCAAGCTCTACGACGAGCTGCTGGCCGAGCGCAAAGCGGTGGACAACTTCAGCTCTTTTCTGCGCGTCTGCTGCACCCGCTATCTGGCACTGCAGCTGTCGGGCGAGATTCCACAGGACATGGGCATACCGATTCGCTCGCTGGGCAATGCCTCGTCACTCAAGTCCTCAAGCCCACAACTCACGCACTGAGACTCAGCGCAGATACACGGCCTCGAACCGTAGCAGCGCACGCCCCTCGGCATCGCTGAGCACCAGTTTCTGCCCCTGCACGGCATAGCTGCTGACCTGAGCCAGAGTGGCCAGCAGCAGCTGCTCCCGGCGCATGCCCTGCACGCAGGCCATGTGGGTGCCGCCCACGGCCGAAAAACGCAGTCAGCGCCCGTCCAGGCTGTAGTTGCCGCGCAGGCGATTACAGCCGCCCGCGCCATGAAAACGGCCGCTACCGGTCTCCAGCACCAGATGCGGCTCGGGCTGATTGTCATAGGCGCTGACATACGGGCCGTCACCCAGCTGCACCAGTTTCCAGTAGGTATCGAGAAGCGGGGCCGGCACGGCAGCCATGGCTTCGCCTTCGGACGCTGCAGGCCCTGCATCCGCAGCGCCGACTGCCAGGCTCCCCAACAGCAAGAGTGCGCTCAATGCCGGGCGAAGAAAGGTATGCAGCTTCGAGAAAGCAGTCATCACAAACACCTTTGCGGCCTTCAACGCATACAGACAAAGCGCTTGCAGCTCATTATTCAGGAGTCTCAGACGCTTGCGCAAGCACCTGATCACCGCGCACAAAGCTGCAGGCCACCGCATTGGTACAGCGCCAGATGGCCTGCCCCGCCAGCGGCCCGCGCTGCATCAGCAACTTGCGCAGCGGCCACTCGCATTGCGGGCAGACCGGCACAGCATCGACCCGTCCGGGCTGCACCGGCTCTGCAGCCTCTGCCGCAGTGTCAGCCAACCTGGCAGGAGCAGCAACGACTGGCTGGGCGGGCGACACCTGCGCCGACAGATCCCTATCGACCACTGCCGAAGGCGGCGCCGGCATGAGAGGCTCCAGCAGAACATCCACGGTCTCGGGCACGGGCGGCTTGACCAGATGGGCAGCGGCTTCCGCCACCGGCTCCTGCGTGGGTTTGCGCGCCTTGCTGGCCGCCTGCAACTGCCGGACATGCGCCACATGCCGCCTGTCGGTGGCACGATCGGGCTGCAGCCGCAGTTCTTCGAGCTTGTCCAGCAGCGCCTGCATTTGCTCGGGGCTCCACACGGGCTCGGCAAAGCTCTGAATATGGCCGACAAAGCCAAGGCCGCGCGTGACATGGGCCGGCATCTCGGTCTTGAACTCGCAGTCCCCCACAAAGGCGATCACCGAGTGCAGATGCTCGGGCGCAATGTCCAGCAGCGACTGCAAGGTCTTGACGTGCTTGTAGTTCTGGCGCAGCGGGTTCTGGAAGCGGCTGCGCTTTCTGAAAATCTGCTGCGTCCATTCGCGCTGCTTTTCGGTGCCGAAAATCCAGCCCTGGTAGTTCTTGGTTTCCAGCACGAACAGGCCGTAGGGCGAAAAGATCAGATGGTCGATCTGCGTGCTGCCGCCATCCGCCGTGGGCAGGGTGACGTTGTGCATGTCCACATAGATCAGCGGATTGAGCTGTCGGCGAATCGCCGCCTGCACGGCCCGCTCGCCACGCCAGCCCTTGAAGCGCGGCGAGCGCAGCAGTCCCGCCAGCACCGCGAATGCCAGCGCCAGTCCCAGATAAACAAAGAGGCCCTGAAAGGCCACTGAAAAGATCTGATCCATCGCGAGTCTCATTCAACGCAAGCAGCAAAAACTGGCGTGCCCCAAGGCAAGGGACAGCGAGCAAGCGCCGCCGCGCAGCGAAGCTGTCGTCCCCCTCCCATAGCGCGAAGCGCGTAGAGAGAGGGGCGCCCGGCCAGGGGGAAGGCGCGGGGCCGCCCAGGCAAGGCGCCTCAGGGGGAGCCTTCAATTCAACGCCATGCTCAGCTTGCGGCGATAGCTGTTGACCAGGGCCGTCGCCTCATCCTGCTCGGCGCTGTTCTTGCCCAGCAGCTCGATGCCGCCGCTGGTCTTGCCGGGCACGGCGTCCTGCTTCTTGGGCTTGGGCGGGGTCAGCAGCTCCAGCACGCCGACGATGAGCTTGCGCGCCGCCTGCTCGTTCCAGGTCTTGTCGCGCATGATGATTTCCAGCAACTCGTCCATGGCATCGGTCCACTGGCTGTGGGCCAGCAGCGCGCGCGCACGACCGAAGCGGGCGTCAAAGTCGCGCTTGTTGGCGGCGATGGCGGCGTCGTACTTGGCCACATCGGCATTGTCGTCCTGCACGGCAAATTCCAGCGCCTTGAGCCACTGGTTCAGCGCTTCGAAGCGCAGCGGCTGGGGAATGCGCTTGATGGGCTCTGCCAGCAGGGCAGCAGCTTCCTCGAAGCTGCCGGTGGCGATCAGCAGGCGCACATAGTCAAAGCGCGCATCGTCGTTGGCCGGGTCGGCCGCCAGCGCATCGGCCAGCTTCTGCAGCGCGGCCTGGGTGTCGCCGGACTCCAGCAGGGCCTGGGCTTCATCGGCATCGGCCTCGGCCGCCAACTCGCCCTCGGAGGGCAGATGCTTGTCCAGAAACTCGCGCAGCTTGCCTTCGGGCTGGGCGCCCATGAAGCCGTCCACGGGCTTGCCGCCGATCATCAGCACGCAGGTGGGGATGGAGCGGATGCCGAACATGCTGGCCAGCTGCTGCTCCTGATCGGAGTCGATCTTGACCAGCTTGAAGCGGCCCTCATAGGCGACTTCCAGCTTTTCCAGCACCGGGCCCAGTGTCTTGCAGGGACCACACCAGGGTGCCCAGAAGTCCACCAGCACGGGTACGGCCATGGAGGCGGCTACGACTTCGGCTTCAAAATTCTCGAGGGTGACGTCAATCATGTGATTCCCAATGCTGCTTGTGCGCTGCCACCCGGGCAGCGGCGCTGAAAAGTCTGCGAACCGGCCACTCCAGCAGAGTGCCCACCGCGCGATGCTGCGATTCTCCTCGCAAATGCGCGAGCGCAAGCCATAGACCAGAGCGGGTCGGGTCTTTGCTACTCAGATGGGAGCAATCCGCGCCTGTTTCAAGGTCGATTCAAGGTGTTTTATGACGAAAATCGATGAACGGTATGCGTAAGCAGCTACGGTTTCAAGAGTAACCGCCCCGCAGCCGCGCTCACCCCTGGGCTATATTGCTTGCGAACCAAGGAGCGCAGACTTGATTGAAGTTTCACAACTGGTGTTTGAATATCCGGGCCACCGCGCCCTCGACGGCGTGAGTCTGTCCATCGCAGCGGGCAGCGTGACGGCACTCGTCGGCCCCAACGGTGCCGGCAAATCCACGCTGATGCGCTGCATCGCCGGCCTCGAACAGCCGCTGTCCGGCCATATCCGTGTCAAAGGCCTGTCGGTCGAGGAACAGCCGCGCGAGGTGCACCGCCATCTGGGTTATCTCTCGGACTTCTATGGTCTGTACGACCGGCTCAGCGTGATGCGCTGCCTGCAGTACTCGGCCCTGTCCATGGGCGTTGCACCCGGTGACGTGGATGCCCGCGTACGGCAGGTGGCCGCCCAGCTGGGCCTGACAGAGCTGCTGCACCGCCACCCGACCGAGCTCTCGCGCGGTCAGCGCCAGCGCGTGGCGATCGGCCAGGCCATCGTCCACCAGCCCGGCGTGCTGCTGCTCGACGAACCGGCCAGCGGCCTCGATCCCGATGCGCGCAGCAGCCTCTCCACGCTGTTTCGCCAGCTTCAGGCCCAGGGCATGACGCTGATCGTCTCCAGCCACATCCTCAGCGAGCTGGACGAGTACTGCACCCATATCCTGAGCATCCGCGACGGCCGCATCGAAAGCCACGAGGCACTGCAAAACGCCCACGACCCGGGCCAGCCCGCCGCAGTCGGTCAGCAGCCCCAGCTCTATGCGCTGGAAGTGGCCATGGAGCAAAGCGAAGGCCTGGAGGCACGCCTGCGTCAGGCCTTGCTGAACACTTCGGTGCAGGACTTCGACACCACGGGCCGCCGCCCAATCCAGCTCTGGCTGCCGGCCGCCGCTAGCGCACGTGCCCAATGGCTGGCCCAGCTGGTGCAGGCCGGCATTCCTGTCGCCGCGCTGTACCCGGTGCGCGAGCGGCTGCAAGACCGCTATGCGCGCACGGCCCAGGCCCGCGATACCGAAAGTCAGGAGCAAGCATGAGCCAACGCAATCCCGAATTCCAGCGCCAGCTCTGGCTGAACTGGCGCCCCTCGCTGCTGGCCTGGAGCCTGGGCCTGAGCCTGCTCATCCTGGCCCTGCCCTTCGCCCTGTCCTCTGCCAAGGGACTGCCCGGCACGCTGAGCATGACGGCCATTGCCGGCCTGTACCTGGCTGCCATCATCTATGGCAGCGTGCTGGCCGGGCGCAGCCTGGCCGAGGAAGCCAGCCAGAACACCTGGGACTGGCAACGTCTGTCCGTGCTCACGCCCTGGCAGATGGCCTGGGGCAAGCTGCTGGGCGCCACCTTGCCGGCCTGGCTCTACGTGCTGTGGTTTGCGCTGGCCGTGGCGGGTGTGACCCATTTCTGGGCGCTGGAGCCCCTGAAGTTGCAACACACGATTGGCCTGGCCGTGATCTGGGGCCTGGGCCTGCAGACCTGGGCCATGAATTCCGTGCTCATGAGCTGGGGACTGAGGGACAGGCCTATCAATCGCCGGCGAGCGGCACTGCTGCCTCTGCTGATCCTGTTCTTCGCCCCCGGCCCCTTTATCGACCATGTCTACAAGGGCATGGTGGACATCGACGCCGAGCCGGTCTTCTGGTGGGGCCTGAATGTGGGCGGCCTGGGCCTGGCCTATCTGGCCGGTGTGCTGGTGCTGGGCCTGGGGCTGCTGGCCCTGTGGCGCCAGCTTTGCACCCGACTCGATGTACGCACCCTGCCCTGGGCCTGGCCTCTGGGCCTGGCACTGACTGGATTTTTCGCAGCCGGCTCGCTCAATCTGGGCATTGCCGAATTTTTCAGCAGCACCGCCTGGATCGCGCTGATCGGCACCGCCTATGTCGCCCTGCAGCATATGGACCAGCATCTGCGCGCCTGGCGTCAGGTTCAATGGTCGGCCTCGCGCCAGCGCTGGCGCGAGGCGCTGGAGGCACTGCCGCTGTGGCCGGTCAGCCTGCTGCTGGGCTTTGCCATGGCCTTGCTGCTGCTGTTCGCCCCCCAGTCACTTGAGGCGGCCATCAGCGGCAAGCTCAACAGCTTTACCTTCTATCTGTGTCTGCATCTGCTGCGCGACTGCCTGTTGCTGACCGGCTTCGCCCTGCTGGCGGGCAGGCTCAAGTCCCCCCTGGCCTCGTTTGTCATCGCCTGGCTGATCCTCAACATCGCCGCGCCGCTGCTGGCCTATGGCATGGGCGGCTATACAGGTGCCATGTTTGTTCAGCCCGTGGTGGCCATGTGGATGAGCTCGCCGGACGGCATAGAGCAAGCCGGCGCCTGGCTCAGCTATGTGCCCTGGGCTTCTCTGAGCCTGCAGATCCTGGTCACGCTGGCCTGGGTCATTCATGTCTTCAGGGACCGCGTGCTGGGCTTTGCACGCGATAACGCGGCGACCCATATCCGGGAGTCATAGTTGCTTTGCCCGGACGGCTATGCCCCACAGTCGGCCGGCAATGCGGCGAAACCGTAAAATCAGGGGTTCCACTAGGCCGGGCGGCAGCGCCCTGAAGAACATGAACCCCATCCAAGTTGGCGTGGTCATGGGTTCCAGCAGCGACTGGGACACCATGCAACACGCAGTTGCCATCCTCCAGCAATTCGGTATCGCTTTTGAAGCGCAGGTCGTATCGGCCCACCGCATGCCGGACGACATGTTCCGCTTTGCCGAAGCCGCAGCCGACCGTGGCCTCAAGGCCATCATCGCCGGCGCCGGCGGTGCTGCCCACCTGCCCGGCATGATTGCCGCCAAGACCACCGTGCCCGTGCTCGGCGTGCCCGTGGCCAGCCGTCACCTGCAGGGTGTGGATTCGCTGCATTCCATCGTACAGATGCCCAAGGGCGTGCCCGTGGCCACCTTTGCCATCGGCAATGCCGGTGCTGCCAATGCGGCCCTGTTTGCCGTGGCCCTGCTGGCCAACGAGGATGCCGAGCTGCGCAAAAAGCTCGAGGCCTTCCGCGCCGAGCAGACCGAAGCGGCCCGCAACATGACCCTGCCGGTGAACGCATGAGCGCCCGCGACACGCAAGTGATACTGCCGGGTGCGACCCTCGGCGTACTGGGCGGCGGCCAGCTGGGCCGCATGTTTGCCCATGCCGCTCAGGCCATGGGCTATTTCACCGCCGTGCTGGACAAGGACGAGACCAGCCCCGCCGGTCTGGTCAGCCACCAGCATGTGCGCACCGGCTACGAAGATGCCAAGGGCCTGGCCGAGCTGGCCGGACTCTGCGCGGCCGTGACCACCGAATTCGAAAACGTGCCCGCCGGCTCGCTGAACAAGCTGGCCGAGAGCCTGCCCGTATCGCCCGCCGGTTCGGCCGTGGCGATCGCCCAGGACCGCGCAGCCGAAAAAGCCCACTTCGTGAAATGCGGCGTGCCCTGCGCCCCCTATGCCGTGATCGAGACGGCCGAGCAGCTGGCAGCCGTCAACGACGCGCTGCTGCCCGGCATCCTCAAGACCGCGCGCATGGGCTATGACGGCAAGGGTCAGATCCGCGTCAAGACCCGCGACGAGCTAATCAAGGCCTGGGACGAGCTCAAGCAGGTGGCCTGCGTGCTCGAAAAAATGCTGCCGCTGGCGCACGAATGCTCGGTCATCGTGGCCCGTGGCCGCAATGGCGACATCGTCAACCTGCCCGTGCAGCGCAATCTGCACCGCGACGGCATTCTGGCCGTGACCGAGGTCTACGAAGGCAACGTGCCCGCAGCACAGGCAGAGCAAGCGGTAGCTGCTGCGAAATCCGTAGCTATCGGCCTCGACTACGTGGGCGTGCTCTGCGTGGAATTCTTTGTGCTGGACAACGGCCAGCTGGTGGTCAACGAGATCGCCCCGCGCCCGCACAACAGCGGCCATTACAGCCAGAACGCGATGGATGTGTCGCAGTTCGAGCTGCAGGTGCGCTGCATGACCAATCTGCCCCTGGTGCAACCGCGCCAGCACAGCGCCACCGTCATGCTCAACCTGCTGGGCGATCTGTGGTTCAAGCACGGCGAAACCGCCAAGGCTCCGGCCTGGGATCAGATCCTGGCCCTGCCCGGTGCCCACCTGCATCTGTACGGCAAGGTCGATGCCAAGCCGGCCCGCAAGATGGGCCACTTGAACATCACCGCGGCAAGCCCCGAAAAAGCGCGTGAAACCGCTTTGAAGGCCGCTGAAATCCTCGGCATTGAAGCGTTCTGATAACACCCCCTGAGCGGCTTTGCCTAGGCGGCCCCGCCGCTTCCCCCTCTCTCGCTACGCGGGAGGGGGACGACGCCCTCGCTGCGGGGCGGCCCTTGCTCGGCGTCCTTCGCTGATGCTCTGCAAGCGCAAAAGCACCGCACATACGGCGGCGCAGTGCATGAAAGAGGAATTGAAATGATCTTGGATGGAACGCTGGAAGCCTCGGTGCAAGCCGCTGCGGTTGCGCTGCAGCAAGGCCGGCTGCTGGGCCTGCCCACCGAGACGGTCTATGGGCTGGCCGCAGACAGCGACAACGATGCGGCCGTGGCGCAGATCTTTGCCGCCAAGGGCCGCCCGGCCAACCATCCGCTGATCGTGCATGTGGCCGACGCCGCCGCCATCACCCGCTACGCCAAGGAAGTCCCGGTCTTTGCCCAGCAACTGATCGATGCGTTCTGGCCCGGCCCGCTGACCCTGATCCTGCCGCGCCTGCCGCATGCGGCCAAGGCATCGACCGGCGGTCAGGACAGCGTGGGCCTGCGCTGCCCGTCCCACCCCGTGGCCCATGCGGTGCTGCAGGCCTGCCAGCAGCTCGATCCGCCGGTCTGGGGCGTCTCGGCCCCCAGCGCCAACAAGTTCGGCCGCGTCAGCCCCACCACGGCCGAGCATGTGGCCTCCGAGTTTGGCGAGGAACTGCTGGTGCTCGATGGCGGCGCCTGCGAAGTGGGGATTGAGTCCACCATCGTCGACTGCACGCGCGGCGTGCCCGTGCTGCTGCGCCCCGGCGCCATCACGCGTGATGATATAGCGCACGCCTGCGGCCAGCGACCGCTCTCGAAAGAAGAGCTTTCTGCCAACACCCCGCGGGCATCTGGCACGCTTTTGGCACACTATGCGCCCAATGCCAAGGTGCGGCTCATGGATGCCAGGCAGCTGCAATCGGCCCTCGATATTCTGGGCAGCGAGGGCAAGAATATTGCGGTCTATCACCGCAGCCCCTTGAAGTGCACGGCCAAAGGCATCGCGCTGCGGGCCATGCCCCAGCAAGCGCTGGCTACGGCCCGCGAACTGTTTGGCACGCTGCGCGACTTCGACGAAACGGGTGCCCAGCTGATCTGGATCGAAACCCCGCCCGACACCGCCGACTGGGAAGGCGTGCGCGACCGCCTGCAACGTGCGGCGGCTGCGGGCTGAGCGGTCTCTTAGCTGACTTTCAAGTAAAGATACAAATTTTTATTCGTTTTCTTTATTAGACGCCTTCTCTAACCTTGCTTGCTTCAAAGCAACTTCAAAGGTTAGAACCATGGGAACCCGTCGCGACGCGCTTGGCAAGCTTCTGTCCATCAGTGCTGCATCCCTGGGCTTGGCGGCTTGCTCGCGCTCCGACAACCAGGCCAGCAGCGAAACCACCCACAGGGCACAAAATGGCAAGGTCGTTCCCTTCAACTACCCCGACAACCCCTCTTTCGACCTGATCTATCTGGCCGACAGACTGGGCTACTTCGACGGGACCTCCACCCGCCCCAACTACGTGGGCAAGATTGCCGCCCCCCAGATCATTCCGCTGGTCGGCACGGGCGACATCCATTTCGGCTCGCGCATGGTGCCGCTGGTGATTTCGGCCATTGCGGCCGGGGCCGACATGAAGGTGATTGCCGCCGGCAGCAAGACGCTGCAGGAGGCACCGCATATGAAGTACTTCGTGCGCAAGGATTCGGGCATCCGCACGCCCAGGGATCTGGAAGGCAAGACCATAGGCTTCAACAGCTTCGGCGCCTGCGCCGAGTTTGTCTCCAAGACCTATTTCCGCGAGCACGGCGCCGATGTCAACAAGATCAACTTCCTGGTCGTTCCCGACAACCAGGGCGAGCAGGCCGTGATCGGCCGCAATGTGGATCTGGCCATCATCCACCCACCCCATTCCGGCGGTGCCGAAGCCAACCCCGAGCTGCAGCGCCTGTGGACCGACTACGACCTGGACCGCGGCCTGGGCGGCATGGCGCCCTATAGCGTCAACGGCAAGTTTGCGCGCGAGAACCCGCAGGCCGTGCGCGATGTGGTCACGGCCATCGCCAAGGCCGGCAACTGGGTCAACGCCAACACCGACGAAGCGCGCCGCTACACGGCCGAGCGTCTCGGCATGGAGCTCAAGCATGTGGAGCGCTATGCCTATGTGGACGACCAGATCATCACCGAGCCGCCCATCCAGTACTACATCGACGTGCTGGAACGCGAAGGCAAGCTGCAGCCGGGCAAGGTGGCCCTCAAGGACGTGTACACCAACGAGTTCAACCCCTTTGCCAAGGGAGCTGCGACATGAGCACGCCCCTCGACGACTCTGGCTCCGCCATCAAGATCCGCGCACGCGATGTGCGCATGGATTTCGCGATTGCCGACGAGCGCGGCCGCAACCGCAAGCAGCAGATCGCCGCCCTGCAGGACTTCAATCTCGATATCCGTGAAGGCGAGTTCTTCACCCTCCTCGGGCCCTCGGGCTGCGGCAAGTCCACGTTTCTCAATGTGCTGGCCGGGCTGGCGCGCAAGACCGGCGGCAGCATCAGCATCGACGGCCAGCCGGCCAGCGGCATCAACCGCGAGCAGGGCGTGGTGTTCCAGGGCTATGCGCTGTTTCCGTGGCGCACCGTGCTTCAGAACATCGAGGTCGGGCTGGAGATCCGCAAGATTCCCAAACGCGAGCGCCGGGAGACTGCCGAGCAGTTTCTGCACCTGGTGGGGCTGGCCGGCTTCGGCCAGCGCTACCCGCACGAACTCTCGGGCGGGATGCGTCAGCGCGTGGCCATCGCCCGCTCCCTGGCCTATTCGCCCAGCCTGCTGCTGATGGACGAACCGTTTGCCGCCCTGGATGCCCAGACACGCGAAATCCTGCAGTCCGAGCTGCTGCGCATCTGGGAGCAGCACAAGACCACCATCGTCTTCATCACCCACAGCCTCGATGAAGCCATCTATCTGTCGGACCGCATCGCCGTCATGACGCACCGACCCGGTCGCATCAAATCCGTTCTGGACATAGCGCTGCCGCGCCCGCGCCCAGCCGAGATACGCCACGCCCCGGCCTTTGTGCAGCTGCGCGAACAGGCCTGGGAGGTGCTGCGCGACGAAGTCGCCTTTGCCAGCGGCCACCGCCAGCAACCGCTGGCACCGCTGCTGCCCACTGCCCCTGATTTCAGCCTGGCCTTGCGAGGATTTGCCATATGAGCCAACTGGCCGCATCCCCATCCCGGCGCCCCGCCAAGCCGGTGTCGCTGCATTCCTCCCGGCAACTCGGGCTCCAATGGCTGGAGCGCTCGGCCTGCGTGCTGCTGTTCTTTGCCATCTGGGAATTCCTGCCGCGCGCGGGACTGGTCAATTCGGCCTTTCTCAGCCCGCCATCCGCGGTTCTGGCGGCCATCGTCCAGCTGGCGCAGACCGGTCAGCTAGGCAAGCATGTGGCGGCCAGCCTGCAGCGCTCCTTGGCAGGGCTGATTCTGGCCATACTGGCAGGCGTGGCACTGGGCCTGCTGATGGGCGTGGTACGCCGCTTCGAGGCCTTTGTCGACCCCTTGCTGCAGCTGTTCCGTCAGGTTTCGGCCCTGGCCTTGTTTCCGGTCTTTCTGCTGTTCTTCGGCATCGGCGAGGCGTCCAAGATCGCCATCATCTTCTGGGCGGCCTTCTGGCCGGTGCTGCTCAACACCATCAGCGGCGTCAAGCAGGTGGAAAAGCTGCTGATTCATTCGGCGCTGTCCATGGGGGCCTCGCGCGGCTTCATCTTCTTCAAGGTCATACTGCCGGCGGCCGCACCGTCCATCTTCACCGGCATCCGGCTGGCGGGCGCCTATTCGATCACCGCGCTGGTCGCAGCCGAGATGATCGGCTCGCATGCCGGCCTGGGCTTTCTCACGCTGAACTCTCAGGAGATCTTCCAGATCCCCAGCATGTACGCCGGCATCGTGCTGCTGGCCGTTCTGGGCCTGGCGCTCAACTATGGGCTGGCCTTGCTGGAAAAGCGCCTGACGCGCTGGCGCAGCGGACTGGAATTCCATGAGTAGGCCGGTGCAGTCCTGGCGCCGCCTGGCGATTGCCGGCACCGCGCTGGCGGCCGCTGCCGCCGGCGCTGGCGTGCTCTGGCCCGCCTTGCCGCAGCTCGGCGACATCGAGACGGCAGGCCCGGTGCTGCTACAGGCGCAGCGCAATGGCGTGCTCCATGTGGCCCTGCGCAGCTATGCACGCCCTGCCCTGCCCGGCGAAGCCTTGCCGCCAGAGCCCGATGTCTACGATCAGGCCCTGGCGGACTGGCTGGGCCGGCAACTGGGCACCAGCATCAAAATCACCCCCGCAAGCGATGCCGACCTGGTGCTTGAAGGCATGGCGCCGCAAGACGACCCGGCCGCTGCCGATCGGCAGACCGGCGGCAGCTATATGCCGCAAAGCCTGCAACTGCTGGTGCTCAAGCAGCAGGCCTCCCTCTGGAGTCGCCATGCCCCCGGTCACTGGAGCTCCTGGCTGCCGCATGTGGCGCGGAAGGCCGCCCCCAGACCCACGGCCTGCGTCGCCACGGGTCAGGCCTCTGCCAGCACCTTGCAGGCCCAGGGCCTAGAGCCTCTTTTCGCGCCCTCCAGCATTCATGCAGTCAGCGATTTCCTGGCCGGCAAATGCCATGTTCTGGCCGAGTCGCCCGAGGTCATCACGCGCCTGCTGCAACAGGACAACTGGCGCTTCTACGAGCGTCTTGGCAACCGCTTTCGCTCCACGGATCAGGCCCATATCCGTCTGACCAAGGCCGATGCACAGTCCACCCGCTGGCTGCAGCACGCCGTCCAGCAATGGCAGCGCAGCGGTCTGCAGCAACGCGCGCAGGACAACCGCGTCAGCACGATTGCTCTGGAAGCTTCCTTGCTGGAAGACGGAGCCATCTGCCACTGACCTTCCGCCTCTTTTCCGCTCTTCACCTTCTTGACCATGTTCTCCAGCCACTTCAACGATGTACTTGGCACCCTGGAAAAAACCGCCGTCGCGCGCGACCGCCAGGGCGGCCATGCGGCAGCGGAAAAAGCCTTGCTGCGCGATGCCGGCCTGCTGCGCCTGGCGATTCCGCGCGAGCATGGCGGCGATGCGCTGAGCTGGCCCGACATCTACCGCCATGTGCGCGCCCTGGCCGCCGTCGACAGCGCCCTGGCCCATGTGCTGGCGTTTCACCAGCTCCAGGTCGCCACCGTGCTGATCTATGGCTCGCGCCAGCAGCAGCGCCTCTGGCTGCGCCGCACCATCGACGAGAACGGCTGGTGGGGCAATGCGCTGAACCCGCGCGACACGCGTCTGCAGGCCCTGCCCCGCAGCTCGGAGCTCGCCGGCGGCTATGTGCTCGACGGCCTGAAAGGCTTTTGCTCGGGCACGCGCGGCTCTCACTACCTGACGGTATCGGCCAGTGTGGCAGGCCATGCGCAGCCGGTTCTGGGCCTGCTTGAAACCGCCTCGCCCGGCATTGCCGTCAAGGATGACTGGAACCCCATGGGCCAGCGCCAGACCGACAGCGGCTCGGTTCAGTTCAATCGCGTCCAGCTTCCCGCCAGCGCCGTCATGCGCGACGAGAACGCCGAGGTCACGGCCTTTCATACGCTGCGCAATTGCCTGGCGCAGCTGGTGCTGGTGAATCTGTTTGTCGGCGTGGCCCAGGGCGCGCGCCGGCAGGCACGCGACTATGCGCGCGAACATGGCCGGCCCTGGCTGGGCTCGGCGGTGGAGCGCGCCACCGACGATCCCTATCTGCTGCGCCGCATGGGCGAGATGCAGGCCCAGATTTCGGGAGCCGCTCTGATGGCCGATCACGGCGCAGAGCTGCTGCAAAAAGCTTGGGAGCACGGCCAGTCGCTGAGCGCGGCGCAACGTGCCGAGGTGGCCATCGCCGTCTTCGAAGCCAAGGTCATGGCGCATCGCTGCACCCTGTTCGCCACCCAGGAAATGTTCGATGTGGTGGGCTCGCGCGGCACCCATGCCGATCTCGGCTTCGACCGTTTCTGGCGCAATGTGCGCACCCATACCCTGCACGATCCGCTGGACTACAAGCTCCAGGCCCTGGGCCGCTGGGCCGTGCATGGCGAGGAGCCCTCGGCCCAGCACTACAACTGAAGCCGCAGCCAAAAAAATCCGGGACCTGCCCGGATTTTTCGTGTAGGCCGCGCCGCCTCAGAAGCGGTAGCCTATGCCCACGGAGAACACATCGGGATTGAGCCTGACGCTGATGCTCTGGCCCGAAGACAGGTGGATCTTGGTCTTCAGAAAGCTCTTGGAGTAGGAGGCATCCACAAACCAGCGCTCGTTGAAGTTGTAGACAAAGCCCAGCTGCGCCAACGCACCGAACTTGTCGTCGAGCTCGGCGGTGGTCGGATTCGCCTGGGTGCCCCCTGTCAGGCCGTTGAGCGTAGCCGTGGTCTTTTCGCCATAGAAATGAGCATAGGTCACACCGACGCCCAGATAGGGGCGGAACGCGGCCTTGGCCTCGTTGAAGCGGTACTGCAGCATCAGCGTCGCCGGTATCGCCTTGGTGCTGCCCAGCTTGCCCACGCCGGCAATCGAGCCGGCTCCCGACAGATCATGCTTGAAGGGCGTGGCCAGAGGCACGTCCAGCGCCAGATTGTCGGTCACCATATAGGTGATGCCGCCGCCTAGCTGGGTATTGCTGCCGGCGTCGACCTTGGTGTTGGGAAAGGATGGCGCCGACAGATTGCCGCTGCTCACATCGGGCGACAGATGGGTCACGCCGACACGCGCCATCCAGCTTCCGGCCGATTGGGCGCTGGCCAGACCGCAGGCCGCCAGCGCAGCAGCGGCTGCAATGATCCGCACAGAAATTTTCATGGTTTTGTCTCCTTGTTATTGAGGTGCGGACGGATTTACAACCAGCCCTTCTGGGCCAGAGAGCGGGAAACCAGCTGGCTCATTTGCTGATGGCCGTAAGGCGTGGGGTGGAAACTGTCGGCAAAGACATGGTGCTGCCACCAGTCAGGGCTGGATTTGCCGGGTGTGGCACTCAAGGCCGCTGCCGTGCAGGTGGGGAAGGTGTAGCTGGGCAGGCCGCTTTCGTCCACGCCAGTGATCGGGCAGACCGGGTCCTTCACGTTGTCGAAGTCGTACTGTGCCGGGTTGCTGATCTGGCTCTTGAACTCGGTGTAGAAATCGACCAGGACCACCTGGGACTGGCCTGCCAGACTGGCAGCCAGCTGGTTGTTGAAGACCTGTACCAGGGCATCGAATGACGCTTCCTGCTTGGCGGCCGCAGCAGCCCCCTGATCCCCGCCGCCTGCGGCCTGGGCAATGCTGGCCAGGACCATCTGGAAGCGCGGTGTCTTGGTGATGGCGGGAACATTCAGCACGGCCACACGCGTGGCGCCCTTGGCGACCACATTCTGCGCAATGGAGCCGGCCAGAGTCTTGGCCAGGGTCTGCAGATAGGCACCCGCCGCCAGGCCGGCGAACTTGGAGGCATCGCCTCCGGCCTGCGTCATCAGGGCCGTGGACGTTCCAGGAGCCTTGGAATCCAGCCAGGCCACCATGGCGTTCAGCGGCTGCGAATTGCCCTTGGCCGCGGCAATCAGCGCCCCGATCACATCGGCGGCATCGTTGGCGCCGCCATCGATGACGACGAGATCATCGGCGCTGAAGCCTGCCTTGGATGCGGCCTGGATCTGAACCAGTACCGACTTGGGCGATGTCGGCGCATCCAGCGGGTTCACGCGGCCACCACCCACGGCGTAGTTGGTGCAGGTGGCGACCTCCTGATAAGTCGTGAGATTCTCGTCACCGGCACGAAAGTGGGCGCACAAGCTCTGGCTGAACTGGTCGGCAATGCGCTCGGGCCAGATCATGGTCGAGCCAGCACCAGTGGGCGCCGAGCCCTGTACCGTGAACTTGAAGCCGAAGGTACCGCTGTCCGCGAGGCTATCGCCCATGACCTTGACCGAGGTGACCTTGGTCTTGGGGGTGGTATCGGCCCCGCCTCCGCCGCCGCAGGCCGCCAACAGGCCCACCGTTGCCATTGCAGCCGCCAAGAGTTTGAGTTTGCTTGCCAAGATGATGTTCTCCTGAGGTGTTGTGAATCGCACGGTCGTGCTTTTTTCCTCAGCGTCATCCTAGCGACACTCATCCCCGCGTTGTTATCGGGCAATTACCGATGGTCGGACAAAAATCCAACGCCCAATAAGCGGGTCATCAGCCTGTCACCCAACAAAAAAACCGGACCAGGGTCCGGTTTGTCGAGGCGGGCAAAGGGCGGCGATGTAGCGGTGATGGAGTGCCGCCCCGGGCGGCTACTGGGCCGCCGTCCAGTCCACCAGTGCATCCCAGGCCGTGCGTGCCGCGGCCGCATTGGCATGGTTGGCCATGGCCACCAGCACATAGCGCTGGCCGCTGGCACCGTCAACATAGCCGGCCAACGCGGCCGAGTCGCGCAAGCTGCCGGTCTTGAGGTGGGCGGCGCCCGCAAACCGGCTCTTGCTGCGCCGCAGCGTGCCGTCCACGCCGACAATGGGCATGGAGGAGACGAACTCGGGCATCACGGGCGAGACCCAGGCGTTCTGCAGCATCTGCCCAAGGCCGCTGGCCGTGATGCTGGCATTGCGGCTCAGGCCTGCGCCGTTGTCCACCACGGGCTGCTCGGCATTGCCCCAGCGCGCGGCCCACCACTGTGCCAGCGACTGGCGCGCGGAGTCGAAGCTGGCCACGCCGGTGCGCTGCATGCCCAGCGTGAGCAGCACATGCTGGGCCATGATGTTGTTGCTGTATTTGTTGATGTCGCGCACCACTTCGGACAGCGCCGGAGACTCCAGCTGGAAGGCCGGCAGCAGGCCCTGTGGCACGCTGCCGTCGCGCACGGCGCCGGTGAGCTTGCCGCCCAGCTCGCGCCACATGCCTTCTATGGCCTTCGCCGCAAAGCGCTCGGGCTGCGCCGGTGCAATGGACCAGCTCTTGTCGCCGCAGCTTGCCGGATAGCTGCCGTTGAAGGCGATGCGCTGCGGATTGTTCATGTCCAGTTGCATCTTGCTGCGCCAGTCGCCGCAATCAGAAGTAGGAGCAGCTAGCGCAACTGTCTGCTGGTTTTCCATACCAAACATCGGTGGATCGTATTGAATACGAGCGATACCCGCTCCTGCATCAGGAGCAATATTCAGCGCCACGGCCTTGTAGTTGATCAGCAGCGCATCGGGCGAGGCGTTATAGGGCCGCCAGGGCTCGTTGTCGAATACCGCCGCATCATGCGTGGGCAGCTGAAAGGCGCTGCGGTCCAGCACGATATCGCCCACGATGACCTTGATGCCCATGCCTTGCAGGCGGCGCAGCATCAGCCACAGGCGTTCCAGCACCAGCTTGGGGTCGCCCTGACCCTGGATGTAGAGATTGCCGCGCAAGGCGCCATCGACCACCGGACCGCCCAGATAGACGGGCGTGCGCCAGACATAGGCCGGGCCCAGTTGGTCTAGCGCCGCATAGGTGGTGACCAGCTTCATGACCGAGGCAGGATTCATGGCCTGGTGCGTGCGCCAGGCCAGGCTCGGTGGCGATTTTCCATCCACATTCATCACCAGCAGCGATACGGCGTCGCGCGGAATCTTGGCGCGTTGCAGCGCCGCGTCCACGGCGGCGGGAATGCGGGTGTCGGCAGGCGGAGACTGCGCCAGCGTGGGCTGGGCCAGCAGCGCCAGCAACGATGCGCCCAGCGCGCTCAGGGTCTTGCGAAGAAAGAAGGGGGTCTGCAGCATGGGGCCAGAGTCTACGCCGGGCTTCGCCCATGCCGGGCATTGGCAGCGCCCGCGGCAAGCTGGCGGCGGGCGTCCGATAATGCAGGGCTATGCTGCCGTCTGTTGCAGCCCAGTGCAGCCCGTATTGCGCTCCAGCCCGCCTGCGGCTGACGCCCCGCCGAACATGAATCTTCTCGCCATCGACACCAGTACCGATACCCTGTTTGTTGCCGTCCAGCGTGGCGATGCCATCTGGCAGCACAGCGGGCCTGGCGCGCAGCAGTCGTCGGCCCAGTTGCTGCCGGCGATACGCCAGCTCATGAAGGATGCGGGGCTGAGTTTCGCGCAGCTGGACGCCATTGCCTTCGGGCGCGGCCCCGGCTCCTTCACGGGCCTGCGCACGGCCTGCGCCATCACCCAGGGTCTGGCGTTTGCCGCCAAGGTTCCCGTGCTGCCCGTGGACTCGCTGCTCACAGTGGCCGAAGAGGCCCGTCATCTGCATGGCTGCACCGAGGTCGAGGCCGTGCTCGACGCGCGCATGCACGAGGTCTATCACGCCCCCTTCCGCTATGTGGACGGCCAGTGGATTGAGCCCGAGGACTTCGGCCTCTGCGCCCCCGAGGCTTTGCAGGCTGCAGCCGGCCATGCCGTGGCGGGCAATGCCCAGCCCGTCTACCCCGAACTGCTGGCGCCCAAGGCCCGCCATGTGCACGCCATGCCTACAGCCACGGCCATGCTGCGCCTGGCACCGGCACTGTTGGCAAAAGGCTGCGCGGTACCGGCCGAAGAGGCGCTGCCGCGCTATATCCGCGATAAAGTGGCAAAAACCACGGCCGAGCGCGAAGCCGAAAAGGCCGCCGCAGCCCTCACACCCGATGCAACCGGCATCGCCTCCCGATAAGCGCCCAATGACCTTGCCCAGCAGCTCCACACTCGCCGCCGACGCCAGCGCCCAGGACGCGGCATCCCTGGTGCATTTCGAGCCGCTGTCCGCGCTCTGGCTGGACACCCTGCTCCCGATCGAGGAGCAGGCCTATGTCCATCCCTGGACGCGCGGCAACTTCCAGGATGCCATGGTGGCCGGCTACCAGATACAGCTGCTGGTCGATGCCGATCATCAGTTGCTGGGCTACTTTGTCGCCATGCAGGCGCTGGACGAGGTGCATCTGCTCAATATCACCGTCAACCCGGCCTGCCAGCGCCAGGGCTGGGCTCGCGTGCTGCTCGATGCGCTGGCTCTATGGTCACGGCAGCAGAATGCCCAATGGATCTGGCTGGAAGTGCGCGAAAGCAATGCCCGCGCCCGCGAGGTCTACCTCAGGCACGGCTTTGCCGAAGTCGGCCTGCGCAAGAACTACTATCCCAACCCCAACGGCCCGCGCGAACATGCGGTGCTCATGAGTCTGAAACTATGGCCCTGAACCTGGATGCCCGCCAGCGGGCCATGCTGGAAGCCATGGGCATCACCGTCTGGTTGCCCGAGCCCATGGAGCCCGCAGCAATTGCTGCTGTCACTGCCGTCGCCGCCGCACCATCACCGGTCGCGGAGTCCGTCGCGGCACCGGTCATGCGCGTTGCGCCGCCGGCCCCCGTAAGCCCACCAATGGCTCAGGCCGCTGCACCTGCGGCCGAGGCAGCGCCGGCACCGGTTCAACCGCCCGCCCAGACCGCCAGGCCAGCCAGCCCACCGCCCCAGAATCTGTCCGGTCACCGGGCGCACGAGCCGCGTCAGTTTGTGCAGCAACCCGCCGCAGGCCCGGCCGGCGAGCCAGGCCTGGGCTGGACCATCAGTCCCGCCCAACTGGTCTACCCCCATGCTCCGCAGCATGTGCACAGCACTGAGCAAGGCGGCTGGCTGATCCTGCTGGAGCCTGCCGCCAATCCGCCCCTGCTGAGCCCGGCGCAAAGGCCTGCGGCCGACAGCGCCCAGACGGCGCTGCAGGGCGATGCCGCCAAGCTGCTGGACAATATGCTGCGCGCCCTCGGACTGCAGGAAAAACCGCGCGTCTTCAGCGCCGCCCTGCACCGCGCGCCGCCCGACGCCGATCTCAGCCATGCCCAGGCGCTGCAACCCGCCCTGGAGGCTCTGCTGCGCGAGCTGCGTCCTGACTGCGTGCTGGTTCTGGGCCTGGCCAGTGCACGCGCCGTGCTGGGCCGCCATGATGCGCTGGGCCGGCTGCGGGCCGAGCCGCACCACATTGCGGGCGTGCCCACGGTGGTGACCTACGACCCCAACTATCTGCTGCGTGCGCCGCAGGCCAAGGCCGGAGCCTGGGCCGATCTGGTGCAGGCCGACGCGTTTACCAAGGGGCTGTGACAGGCGGGCGACAAGCCCCGCTTACCCACTTGCCCAACTGTGCTGCACGCGACATGCTGCAGTGCAACGTAGCATAATCACTGGCTTCGAATTACTGAAAGACATCCGTGGAAACCTACCCTAGTTGGTAGCTTTCAGCTCCCGGTGAAGACTGTGGGGGTTGAAAGCGCCCTGATCCCTGCAGAACCTCAAGAACAACCGGGAGTGAGCTGATGCTCAACATCTTTACGCTAGCCAATGGTCGACTCGTTCAGGAAGAAATCGAGTCCCTGGCAGACCTTGAACGCTTTCGCCCTGTCTGGGTCGATCTGGAATCGCCAACCCTCGAAGAAAAGCGCTGGATCAAGCAGCACTACGAGCTGTCCATCCCTGAGGATGCGATGGACGACGACATTGAGGAGTCGGCGCGTTTTTACGAAGAAGACAACGGCGAGCTGCATATCCGCAGCGACTTTCTGATCGACGACGACGAAGACCCCCGCTCGGTGCGCGTGGCCTTCATCGTCAACCAGCACAACGCAGCGCTGCGCAGCCATGGCGTGCTGTTCTCCATCCACGACGAGGATGTGCCGGTCTTTCGCCTGCTGCGCATGCGAGCGCGCCGTGCGCCCGGCTTGATCGACGATGCCAAGGACGTGCTGCTCAAGCTGTTTGACGCCGACGCCGAATACTCTGCCGACACGCTGGAGCGCATTTACGACGACCTGGAAAAAGCCAGCAAGATGGTGCTGTCCGGCGATGTGACCGACGAAATGGCCAAGGAAGTGCTGGGCGCGATCGCCCGCCAGGAAGACTTGAACGGCCGCATCCGCCGCAACGTCATGGACACGCGCCGAGCCGTGAGCTTTCTGATGCGCTCCAAGATGCTCAACGCCGAGCAGTTCGAGGAAGCGCGCCAAATTCTGCGCGACATCGAGTCGCTGGACAGTCACACGGCCTTTCTGTTCGACAAGATCAACTTCCTGATGGACGCCACGGTCGGCTTCATCAACATCAATCAGAACAAGATCATCAAGATCTTCTCGGTGGCCAGCGTGGCTCTGCTGCCTCCCACGCTGATTGCCAGCGTCTACGGCATGAACTTCAGGTTCATGCCCGAGCTGGAGTGGGAATTCGGCTACGGCTACGTGGTCGCCCTGATGATTCTGAGCGCCGTCGGCCCCATGCTGTACTTTCGCAAACGCGGCTGGTTGAAATAACACATGCCCGGCACAGCTGGTCGCTCACACATCGACACAGGCAAGCGCCCTCTCCTTGAAACAGCAGAGCGCGCTTGCCACTAGTCAACGCGCCTCTAGATCGCCATTGATCACTCGGGCAAGTCCCTGTGGGTTCGCTTGCTGTACAGCCGCTGGGAGCAGCACATCCGGCAAATCCTGATAACACACCGGGCGTAGGAAGCGGTCAATGGCGCTGGCGCCCACAGAAGTGAACATAGCGTTGGACGTGGATGGGAAAGGACCTCCATGCACCATGGCGTGGCATACCTCGACTCCGGTCGGAAAACCATTGGCCAAGATGCGCCCCGCCTTGCGCTCCAGCACGGGGATGAGGCGCTGCGCGTCGGCATAGTCTGCGGGATCGATCTGCAGCGTCACTGTCAGTTGGCCCTCCAGTTGCTCAGCCAGTTGGAGAACCTCATCGAAGTTTTTGGCCCGAATGACAATAGAGGCCGGGCCAAACATCTCCTCCTGCAGCACAGGCGATGACAACAGGCGCTGCACATCCGTCACATACAGCGCGGCCTGCGCAGCATTGTGCAGTCCATCCGCAGGCTGCCCCTGTGCAACTTTCTCCACACCTTCCGCACCACCAACCTTGGCAACGCCGGCATCAAAGGCCTGGTGAATGCCCGGCGTCAGCATGGTCTGGGCCGGCTTGGTGGCAAGCGCCTGGCTGGCGGCATCGATGAAGCGCTGCACATTGCGGTCACCAATGACCACCACCATCCCAGGATTGGTGCAGAACTGCCCCGCCCCCATCGTCAGCGAATCGGCAAAACCGCGCCCTATCGACTCTGCACGCGCGGCCAGGGCGGCCGGCATCAGAAACACCGGGTTGATGCTGCTCATCTCCGCGTAGACGGGAATGGGTTCCGGGCGTGCGTTGGCGATGCGCATCAACGCAAGCCCTCCCTGGCGCGATCCGGTAAAGCCAACGGCCTTGATGGCAGGATGTGCTACCAATGCTTCACCCAGCTTGCGCCCGGCGCCCATCAGCAGGGAAAACACCCCTTCGGGCAACCCCAAATCTCTGACCGCTTTCTGAATCGCTCGACCCACCATTTCGGAAGTGCCTAGATGGGCGCTGTGGGCCTTGACGACCACAGGGGCACCTGCAGCCAAGGCCGACGCCGTATCGCCCCCTGCCACCGAGAACGCCAGCGGGAAATTGCTCGCACCGAACACCGCCACCGGGCCCAGTGCCATCTTGGCCAGGCGCAAGTCGGCACGTGGCAGCGGCGTGCGCTCGGGCTGTGCGTGGTCGATGGCGGGGCTCATAAAACGGCCATCGCGCACCACCTTGGCAAACAGCCGCAACTGTCCAACCGTGCGCCCACGCTCGCCTTGCAGGCGCACCAGCGGCAGGCCGCTTTCGGCCATGGCGCGCTCGATCAGGGCATCGCCCAAAGCCATGATGTTGTCGGCAATCAGCTCCAGAAATTCTGCACGCTTGGCAAGCGACAGCTGACGGTAGGGATCAAATGCCTGCGCCGCCAACTGGGCAGCCCGGTCCACTTCGGCCTGCCCTCCCATACCGAACGTGGGCGTTGCGATGAATTGATCCATGCGGGGATCGAACGCTTGCTGCTGTCCTTCTGTACCGCGCACCGAACTCGCGCCGATAAGCATTTCGCCAGTAATTTGCATCTTTGTCTCCTAATGTGTTTATGGATCGGAATGGCAGAGCTCCAGCCGACCAGGAAGTGCAAGCAACGCCTGGATAACGCACGATCTCGTCAGGAATATGAGCGCCTTTGAAAATCATAAAGTATCTTGTTAATATATTTAAATTATCCTTGGAAAATTTTCCACCAATCTTGACAAGCTTCTTTGCCATTCAGCGCAACCAGGGCACGTCAACAAGCAGTCCATAACCAAGCACAGGAGCACGCCATGGAACTCATGCCAAACATCGACCTGAACCACCCTGGCCAAAGTGCTCAAACAACCGCATCGAAACCAGGCCACACTGCACTGACGCTGGATGAGGTGCACAACCTGGCCTATCGCGTATTTACTCACCTCGGCCTGTCTGCTGAACATGCGCAAGCCATTGCGCGCGTGATCACAGCGGGAGAGCGCGACGAGTGCCATTCGCATGGCATGTACCGGGTTCTATCGTGCGCTCGCACGCTTCAGCATGGCGCTGTCGTGCGCGATGCCATACCCATCATCAGCGACCGCGGACCTGGCGTCGTCGCCGTCGATGCACAGCGCGGCTTCTCACAACTCGCTTTCGAGGTGGGCAGCAAAGTACTGCTCGAGAAGGTCCGGACAACCGGGATCGCAGCCTTGGCCATCAACAACTGCTATCACTTCTCAGCCCTGTGGCCCGAAATCGAAGCCTTGGTCGAGCATGGCGTTGCGGCCCTAGCCATGACTCCCAGCCATTCCTGGGTGGCCCCTGCGGGCGGAAGCCGACCTGTTTTCGGAACCAACCCGATCGCCTTTGGTTGGCCCAGGGTCGGTGCTCACCCCTACATTTTTGACTTTGCGACCAGCGAAGTGGCCCGCGGTGAAATTGAGCTCTACCAAAGAAGCGGTCGCGCACTGCCCGAAGGCTGGGGGGTCGACGCCGAAGGCGCCCCAAGTACCGATGCCACAACCGTACTCCAACAAGGCGCCATGCTGACTTTTGGCGGCTACAAAGGTTCGGCCCTGTCGACCATGATCGAGCTGCTGGCCGGGCCATTGATTGGCGACATGACCAGTGCTGAGTCCCTGCGCATCGACGATGGTGCCGGTGCAACCCCGTGTCATGGCGAAATCGTTATCGCATTTGATCCCCAATTTTTCAGCCCGGGCAATTTCATCGAAGAGCGTCAACGTGCTGAAAAGCTGTTCGAGAGTATTACCGGCCAAGGGGCGCGCCTGCCTTCCCAACGCCGCTTTACTGCAAGAAGCCGCAGTCTAGCCAATGGATATGTGCAGATCCCCGAGCCCTTGCTGCGTGACATCCAGCAGCTGTTGAACTAGGCTCATGAGAACATGCTCGCATGCCTCTGCTGAGGAGGAAGGATCCAGATGAAGAGTTTTGTCACAGGCTGCACCAAGCGCCAAGCCCATGATGTATTCTAAATATCGGATCAATATAATCAAAACCCCGCCATCTCTGCTCTTGCGACACGATGGCGACAGCACGCTTTTTTGATGCCAACTTCCAAGAAATCTCCAGCTGCACGTGTAAAAGCCGCTGCCACAAAAACCAAGACTTTGCCTACGGTGAAGCGCCGTGCTGCAGACCTTGCCTACGACGCCATTGAAACCATGCTGTCGACCATGCAGCTTGAGCCTGGAAGTCCCATCGTGGAGGCGGAGCTGGCAGAGCGCACTGGCATGGGCCGGACGCCTGTGCGCGAGGCATTGCTGCGCATGATCTCCATCGACTTGATCGTCCAGCAGCCGCGCCGCGGACTACTGGTTTCCAACATCGATCTGGCAGAGCACCTGGACGTCATCCAGACACGCAGGGTTCTGGAGAATCTGTTGGCGGCTTGCGCTGCCCGGCGAGCCTCGGTGCAGCAGCGCAAAGATATCCTCCAATGTGCCAAGCAGATGGTCGCTGCAGCCAAGCGCGGCAACCTGGAAGAGTACATGCATGAGGATCATGCGCTCGATGCCATCATCCATACTGCCAGCCGCAACCGTTCAGCAGTCAAAAGCGTCACGCCTCTGATCGTGCAGTGCAGACGTTTTTGGTATGCCTACCAGCATGAAGGCGATATCCTTGAAGGCGCACTTGCTCATCTGGAGCTGGCTCAGGGTATCTCTACCGGGGATGAAGCGGCCGCCATTACCGGCGCCAACCGCCTGATGGACTATCTGGAAGCTTTTGCCAGACGCATTATCGAAAGCTAAACAGCAGACCGCTCCCAGGGGGGGGGCGGCCTGCTGTGCATATTCATGGCGCCTCCCAATCGGCGCCCCCTGATCATCAATCAGAGCTTGGCTCCCACCGCGCGCAGTTCTGCAATCTGAGGCGCTTTGGGCAGCCAGATCTTGTCGAAGGCATCAATCGCAGGCTTATTGTCAAAGGCATTGATATCGCGAATGACAATCGACTCCTTCTTGAGTTTCTCCAGCAGGCCAACCTCTGTCGTCACGATATCGTTGATCTGGCCGTCCAAGGCTTGGCTGGTCAATTGGCGAATCAGGTCACGGTCCTTCCCATCCAGCGTAGCCCAGATACGACCCGAGAACAGTGGTGCCACAGGCATGAACAGCGCGTTCATGGGCATCATCAGTTTCGACACCTTGTCAAAGCGCTGGCTCCAAGAGAGCTCTATATCCGCCTCGAGCCCATCCACTTGTCCATTGGTCATGGCATCGAACACCGCTGGTGTGGGAATGGGAGTCGGCGCTGCCCCGAAATACTGGTAGAAGTCACGGTAAACCGGCGTCGGATTAATACGCAGCTTCATACCCTTGAGGTCATTGGGCGTCTTGATCTCCTTGTTCGAGAACACCACACGCATGCCTGTGATGCCCCAGCCCAAACCGATGCAGCCGGTTTCGCGCGGCAGCACATCCAGCAATTTCAAGGCTGCAGGCGTCTTGACCAGCTTCGCTACAGCAGCAGTGGATCGGACAAGATATGGCGCGTTGATCGAGGCTACGCTCGGAACACGCGTTCCCAGCTCTGCCGCCTGAATCCACCCCATGTCCAGCGCACCCGATTGCAGCTGCTGCATCATGGCCGACTCATTACCCAATTGACCCGAATGAAAGACGGTCACCTTGAGCCTGCCATTGGTTTCTTTCGCCAAAGCTTCTCCAAACTGCACCGCCGCGCGATTCCACGAATGCCCAGCAGGCGTGATGACGCCTAAGCGCAGTTCCTTGGCCGCAGCCGCACGCGAAGGCGTCACAAAGGCCAGTGGAGCAGCGGCAACAGCCGTGGTCTGAAGAAAGTGGCGTCGATTGAGTGTCATGAAAAACTCCGTAGAGGGAAAGGCGAAGCAGGGCGAAGAATCGGATCAGTTCAGCAGGCCCAACGACAAGCTGGGGAACAGCGAGAGCATGACAAGTGCCACGCAACTGATGATGAAGAATGGCAACGTGACGACGAACATGGGACCCGGCTTGGCACCAGTGACCGCTGCAGCCACGAAGAAGCTCAGCCCCACCGGCGGCGTCATCAATCCCAGCACCAGGTTGATGACGATCACCACTCCAAAGTGGCGGGGGTCGATGTGGTAGATCTCGGTGGCAATGGGCAGAAGAATCGGCGCGGTCATGATCAAGCCGGGAATACCGTCGATCACCGTGCCAATGACCAGCAAAATCACGTTGACCAGCAGCAGGAAGGTAATCGGGTCATGCGCCACGGTCTGCACCCAGGCAGCGACCATCTGAGGCACCTTGCCGTATATCAACAACCACGAGAACACTGCCGCTGCTGCAACCAGAAACAGCACGATGGCCGAGTAGATGCCCGAACGCAGCATGATCGCGCCCAGGTCTGAGTATTTGAATTCACGGGTCACATAGCGACCGACCAACACTGCGCTGATCGCGCCCACAGCGGCAGCCTCCGTGGGGTTGGCGAAGCCGGTGAGGATGGAACCCACGATGACCAGCGGAATCAACAATGTCGGGCTGGAAACCAGCACGGTCTTGGCCCGTTCGAGCAAGGTTCGCTTGGGGCTGCGTGGATAGTTGTAGATCACGCCCATACAGGCAATGACTGCAAAGAACAGCACCGTCAACAGAACACCTGGCAATATGCCTGCGATCAGCATATCGCCCACCGCGACCTGGGCCAGCACGCTGTAGACCACAAACATCACCGACGGCGGAATGATCGGACCCAACATGCCGCCATACACGGTCAGGCCTGCAGCAAAGGTCTTGTCATAGCCTTGCTTCTCCATCTCCGGCACCATCACCTGCGACATGATGGCCACCTGCGCCGTTGCGGAGCCAATGATGGATGACACCAGCATGTTGGCCAGGATATTCACATAGGCAAGCCCGCCCTTGATGGAGCCCACAAAAGCCATCGACAAGTCCACCAGTCGGCGTGTAATGCCGCCGCTGTTCATGACCTCACCGATCAAGATAAATAGCGGTATGGCGATCAGGCCATAGCTGTCCACCCCCCCCGAACATCTGGGAAGGAAAGGACTGCAGCAACACAGTGTTCTCGGTGTTGTAGATATAAAAAATCCCCGAAAGGCAAAGACAGAGGCCGATGGGAACACCCACCATCATGATTGCGATGAAGAAAATGGAGGTCAGCATGTCAGTTCACCGCGTCCGGGTTGGTTGCCGCAAAGCCAGGGTGCTGGCGCTTGGGTGCGAGGCTCATGTCTTCCAACAGGTTGGCAAGCGCATGCAGGCTCATACAGACTGCGAAGATCGGCATGATCAGTTGCAGCACCCAGACCGGCCACTCCAGCGTCTGGGTGTGTTCGGTATAGAGAAAGTTAAACGACTCCGCCGCGTATTCCTTGGCATCAAACCCCTTGCTGGCAATACCAATGGGATCCATCCAACGCCAGCACATCGCAAAGAGCGCCAAAGAAAAAAAACAGCACTCCGACCGTGGCAATCACCTTGGCACGCCGCGCGTTGCGAGGACTCAGCTTATCGGTGAGCATCGTCACTGCAAAATCCAGTCGCAGGCGCGTCATGACCGAAGCACCGATGAAGGTGAGCCAGACCACGGTGTACACCGCCGCTTCATCCACCCAGTACAGCGGCATGCCGCTGTAGCGTGTCACCACATTGAGCAAAATGAGTGCGGTCAGAAAACACATCGCGAAGGTGAGCAACCACCGTTCCATGCGCAGCAGCGCATCAGAGGCATCCAGCACCCAGCGCACAATCCATGGCGGCTGCTTGATGGCGGTAGCGGGTCGGGTTGTATCGTCCATATAGGTTCTTTAGATTTGACGAAATGAGGCGCAGAAGATTGAATACATCTTAAAAATATATTAAATATATTAGAAGTTTTTTCAATTGATCCAATAGGTGTTTGCCTGGAAACCCGGCGAAACTGCTAACCCTGGTTCCTGGAAGATGCAAGCTTCCGATCTGGATCGATGCCCCAAAAAAAGCTCCCCACGGGGAGCTGACTCACGCTGGATCAATGACTCAGACCCTTGGACCAGGCGGCATACCAGTTGCGAAAGAGTTGATACTGGGATTCGGCATACCGGCGTTGTGAGTCGGTCAATACATCGCTTGCATTGAAGTGCAGCGTGTACTCCTTCTTGCCGTTGAGGACCAGCAGGTGCTTGTAGTACAGAACCAGATCCGTGCCTTCGTCAAAGGACGACAGCACGGCCAGTGCAGCATCCAACTCCTGAGCTTGACGCCGAGCAACGACATCTCCCAGGGCTGCTTTTTTGCTCAGCTCAACCAGGAGCAGAACTTCCTTGGGTAGTGCATTGCCAATGCCCGTAATGCAACCCGTCGCACCGCAATTCACAAAACCATAGAACACCTGGGTGTCGACACCCGCCATCAATGTGACGTCGTTGTCTTTCGAGGTGATGTGCTCTGCGGCATAGCGCAGGCCTTCTGCACCACCGAACTCCTTGAAGCCGATCAGGTTGGAGTACTTGGCGCGCAGCTCAAAGAACATGTCGGCGCGAGTTGCAAAGCCGTAGTGTGGGCTGTTGTAGATCACGGCCGGCAGCTTCGGGGCGGCTTCCAAAATAGCAGTGAAGTGGGCTTTCTGCGCAGCCAGGGAAGTGCCGCGCGACAACACCCGAGGAATCACCATCAACCCCTGTGCTCCCACTTTCGCAGCGTGGGCGGCATGAGCCACGGCTTCTTTCGAGTTCACCGCGCCGGTCCCCACAATGGTCGGGATACCTGCGGCCACCAGCCTGGCCACGCCCTCTTGGCGTTGCTCTGCCGTGAGAAGAGGCCAATCCCCCATGGATCCGCAATACACAACAGCGCTCATGCCTGCGGCCATGAGCTCTTTGCCCATGGCGACCAGCGCGTCGTAATCTGGGGTGCCTTGTGCGGTGCATGGAGTCATGAGTGCAGGAATGGTGCCGGTAAAGATGTTCGTTTCCATAAAACTACCCTTGTAAAAAACCACCTAAGAACACCGCCTTCAGTTCCGCGCAAGTCCGTTGCACGAAACCGTTTTTTGGGATAACGCACGCTGCATCAGCGCACGGAATCCAGATGAGCGGTGAAATACTTCGTCTTTAAATAGACTGTAAATATATTTGAAATATTCAGGAACGAAGACTAAGTAGTTCTTAGGCGTTGTGCAATAGGGTTCTCCTGGATACCTCGCCGAGATCGCCACCGCCCTCCCGTTGCATCCAGGCAGCGGTCCGCTCACGACTATGGCCCCGCAGCGGCAGAAGCACCGCCCTCAGTTACTGCCCGGCGCTGCGGTCAAACCCGGCGCTGGGCCACGCTGACGCTGCGCCAGGGTCAGGATGCACAGGTGATCGTTGTATGGCACACAAACCGCTCATGGAGGCAGCTTTGCGCTGGTCCCGGTCGCATGCCGACGGGACTGCCTCTTGCATCCCAGTTCGATGAGTTCGCGCGCTTGTTCCACATGGTCGCGGACGCGCTGAATGCGATGTTCGTCATCGCTCATTACCGCAGTTCCAGTCTGCCAGCACCAAGGACCAAGTGCATTGACGCAGTCCACCTCAGCCCTGCCCCATGCACGCATGGGATGAAGTCAAGCGCAGGAGCAGGACTGAAAATCCACAGGTCGCAGAGACAAGGTCACTGCACTGCAGAAGCTATCGTCTGAGCAGCATCACAGATGCGTAAGGCAGGATGATCTGAGACTGCTTCCATTGAATATGGTTGAGGGTAGCTTACGCTGCACTACCCTCACCGCGCTCGCGCACCCAGAGCACGATGCCGCACAGCATCACGATCACCTGCGTGCCTATCAGCGCCGCAAAGCCTGCAAAGAATCCCGCCGCCACGCCGCCGCGGGCCGACAGCGCGCCGATCACCGCCCCCATGATGGCCGGCATGAAGCCCGCGACCAGGCTGCCCGCGCCGTTGACCACGCCATAGGCGCTGGCCACATGCTCGGGCCGCGCGCAGTGCTGCACGGTGCTCGGAATGGCCGGGCTCATCAGTCCCCAGCAGAAGTTGGCGGCAATCAGGCAATAGGCCGCTGCATAGCGGTCTTCCATATGGATGGCCAGCCACACGGCGATCGCCACGCCGAGGCTGCCGAAAACAAAGATCAGCGGCACCTGGCGGCGCGCGATGCGGTCGATGATCATGCCTCCGACGAAGACCGCCGCCACGCTCGCATATTGCGGCAGCGAAGCCAGCCAGCCCATCTCGCGCATGGAAAATCCGCGCGACTCCTTGAGATAGGCGGGCAGCCAGTTGCTGCTGCCCCAGAGATAGGACAGAAAGGCCGCCGTGAGAATGGTGATCAGCCACAGATAGCGCGTGTGCATGGCACCGCGCACGATCTGGCCGACCTGGCCCACGGCCTCGCCCACCGACTGGGGCTTGGGCATGCCGGTCTCCACCTTGGGCATGCGCACAAAGGCCCAGACCAGCGGAACGCCCAGCAACACGTTGATCAGGCCCAGCACATGGAACGAGGTCTCCCAGTTGTGGCCCACGACCAGGTAGCCGACGAAGGGATAGCCCACCGCCAGGCCCAGTCCGGTGCCCATATTGACCAGGGAGTTGGGTTTGCCGTTCTCGCGGCTCTCGAAATGCGCCTTGATGTAGCTGCCGGCCAGGGAGAACAGCGGCCCCTCGGATACGCCCAACAGAATGCGCGATGCCAGCAGCAAGCCGTAGCTGTTCATGGCCGGCGACAGAAAGGTCACCACGCCCCATAGCAGCAAGCCGGCAAACAGGCTGCGGCGCACGCCGAACAGCGCCGCGCAGAACGGCGTGAGCACAAAGGACGAAACACCGTAACCGACCATGAAGGCCGTGGCCAGCAGGCCCTGACGGGTTCGGTCGTCAGGGGTGAGGCCGATGTGCGACAGAAAGTCGTGATCGGTGATGAGGACCGAGATATTGATCCGATCCACGTAGGAAATGGCGACGATCACGAACAGCGTGACCACGCCCCACCAGCGCAACGAGCGTGAGTCTTTCATGATAGGAGTCCGGCTAGCGTTGAGAGAGAAAAGCCGGGACCGGCACCCGCCGGCCCCGCCAGGGCGCACGTCCTGGCGGGCGCGCGGTACGACGGCAGTGATGCCGCCGACACCCCGAGGCCGACCGATGCCGGCCCGACGGGGCAGGATCAGAAGAAGTGGCGGATGCCCAGTTCCAGGCCATTGGAGTTGCCGCCCGGCGTGGTGCCGGGAGCGCTCAGCCCCTGCACGCCAATGGACTTCGCTGCCGAGCCCTTGTTCTTCAGGAAGGCATAGGTACCGTAGACCTGTGTGCGCTTGGAGAGGTTGTAGCCATAGCCCACGCTGATTTTGTTCCAGTCCGCATTGCTGCCGGACAGGTTGTAGTGGCCAAAGGAGGCACGGGCCTCGCCATTGCCCACGGGAGCGGTCACGCCCAGCTGCACGGCCGTGATCTTGGTGGAGCCACGCTTTTCCGAGGCCCACAGCAGCATGGGCTTGGCCACGCCGAAGTCGTAGGACAGGCCGACATTGTTCGCCGTCAGATTCGTGTCGCTGGTGTTGCCGTAGAGCCGGCCCGTGGCCAGCGCGCCGTTGAACGCTCCCTGGCGGTAACCCAGGCGCAGGCCGCGATAGTCGCCCTCGCGCTTGTTGGGCGCGCCGCTGGGCTGCTCGCCGAATGCCAGCTGGGCCTGACCGTAGAAGCCGCCCAGGTTCTGGGGCAGGAAATAGCTCACGGCATTGCTGATCTGTATGGGCGCACCGCCGGTCGAGGGAACGCCCGGAATGCCCAGCATGGTGAAGGCACCCGTGCCGCCAACGCCGTTAGTCAGGAAAGGGTCGAAGATCAGCGTGTTCAGAAAGGTCGCCGAATCATCGCGTCCCAAGCGCACCTCGCCCCAGTTGCCCATCAGGCTGACTGTGGAGCGGCGGTTGAAGCTCAGACCACCGCCCGTGGCCTTGCCGGCGCCGCTGTCCACATCCAGGCCGGCCTCGAGCCAGAATCCCGCCTTCAGGCCGCCGCCCAGGTCCTCTGTGCCTCGAAAGCCCAGGCGGCTGATGTTGGCACCGCCTGTGGAAAGACCGGTCTTGGAGGCTCCCGAGCCGCCCAGATGGGCAACGCCGACGTCGACGACGCCGAAAAGCTCGACCTTGGACTGTGCCGAAGCGGCACCGGGCAAAGACGCTAGGCAGGCTAGCGCCACGCCGAGGGCCGGCGTATGGATGGATTTCATGGTTTGTCTCCTCTAGGGGTGGTGGTGTTTCGCAGGTCTGATGTAGCGGCTCAGATATCCAGGACCAGGCGCTCGCTCTTGCAGCCGGAGACGCAGACCATCATGACCTTGTTGCCGGCGCGCTCCTTGGGGCTGAGCACCGAGTCGCGGTGGTCGGGCACACCTTCCAGCACGCGGGTCTCGCAGGAGCCGCAGACCCCTTCGCAGCAGCTGTGGTCCACATCGACACCGGCGTCCAGCAGCGTGTCCAGCAGGGATTTCTCGGGCGTGATCTCGATGAAGCGGCCGCTGCGCTTGAGCTCCACCGTGTAGTTGCTGCGCGCATCGGACGATGCCTTGACTTCCACCGGCGTGAAGCGCTCGATGTGGGCGTTGGCATGGCCGAGCTCGGCGCAGAACTTTTCGAAGGCATCGAGCATGGGCGTCGGGCCGCAGGAATAGTGGTGCAGGCCCGCATCGGGTGCGCGCTGCGCCAGCAATGCCTTCAGGTCGGGCGGCCCGCCCGCTTCCGCATCGAAGTGCAGATGCAGCGGCATGCCCAGGGCCTGCAGCTCGGCCAGAAAGGCCGCGCTCTTGCGCTCGCGCGCAAAGTACAGCATCTCGAACGAATGCCCCAGGGCCTTGAGCCGGCGTGCCATGCACAGCATGGGCGTGATGCCTATACCGCCGGCCACCAGCACCGAATGCGTCGCTGCCTCGTCGAGCGCGAAGTGATTGCGCGGCTCGGAGATGGTGATGGGCATGCCCACGCGCAGCGACTCGTGCACGCAGCGCGAGCCGCCGCGGCTGGCGCGATCGCGCAGCACGCCGACCACGTAGCGGTGGCGCTCGCTGCTGTCGTTGGACAGGGAATAGCTGCGCACCAGCCCGTTGGGCAGGTGCAGGTCGATGTGCGAGCCGGCCGTGAAGGCCGGGAACTCGCCGCCATCGACCGGGCGCAGCTCCACGCTGATGGTGTCCTGGGCCTCGAAGCGCAGCGTGTGCACAAAGGCCTGCAAGCTGTTGCTCATGATGCGATGCCTTCGTCGATCTGTTCCTGGGCCTGGCGACGCAGGTGGCGACGCAGGCGCACCAGGCCGATGTCATGCTGGTAGAGGTTCTCGCGCTCGTTGGCGTCGGCCTCCATCTGCTCCATCATGATGCGGTCCTGCTCCAGCACGGCCCAGTGGCGTGCCTCGAGGCGGTTGCGGTAGAGGAAGCGCCAGGTGTCGCGCATCCAGCCCTGCACCTTGCGTGCACGCCAGAAGAACACGGCGCACAGGTCGGAGCTGATGGGCGTGACGCAGGCGACGATGGCGAAGTTGCCGCCGGGGCCGCCGGTCTTGGGATAGGGAATCTCCAGGCGCATCCACTGCGCGCCGGTTTCGCCGTATTCGGTCCAGTCAAAGTTCACGCCGCGCTGGCCGACCTTCTCGAACACGAAGCCGTGATCGGTGTCACGCACCTGGAAGCTGGCCTTGCTGTCGCCCTCGGCCATGGAGTGCGACTGCTTGTGCAGAAAGGTGCCGTGCATGGGGTCCATGACGTTGTCCAGCGCGTAGCGGTAGTCGCTGCGCCACTCGGCATAGCACAGGAAGTTCGAGTACTCGGGAGAGCTCAGCTCCTCGGGCAGGCTGAAATCGGGAGCCTCGTCCACATGCTTGTCGCTGTTGTAGAGGAAGATCGCGCCGTGCATCTCGCGCACATGGAAGGCCAGCGCTGCGCGCGAGCCTTCGAGCTTGCAGCCGGGACTGCCGGGCACCTTGGTCACCGTGCCGTCACAGCGCACTTCCACGCCGTGGTAGGGGCAGGCCAGGCGGTCGCCCAGGATCACGCCCTGGGACAGCGGCGCGCCGCGGTGCGGGCAATGGTCTTCCAGCGCATGGACCTGGCCGGTAGCATCGCGCCACAGCGCGATCTTGCGGCCGAAGCGGCGCAGCGAGACGGGCTCGGTCTTGACGAAATCCGAAGGGCAGACCGCATACCAGAGGTTCTTCAGACCCGTGTTGAGCAGACGGTCCACCGGATCGATGGTGATGGTTTGTACGTTCATGGAGTACTCCTGTTCTGTCTCAGTAGCCCAGACGGGCCATCAGCGCCTGAAAGCTGTCTTCAGTCCAGGGCTCGCCGTTCTCGCCGGCAGGGCCGCTGCGGTTGATGTAGGCCACCAGCTCGGGCAGCGTCTGCACGCCCTCGCCGAAGGCGCGCTCAATGGAGTCGCCCAGCAGGTCTTCAAACAGGGTGGAGGCGCGCTCGCGCGCCTGATGCGGCTCGAGATATCGATCAGCGGCCATGGTTCTCTCCTTCGAAAGCTGTCTTGAATCGTGGTTCGGTTTCATTGCCCCGAGCGCCGCCCCACACCGAGGGTGTCGCCCCTCTTGGGGGCGCCGTGCAATGGGAAGGCGCGAAGCGACTCAGGGGGTAGGTCATTTAGTCGGCCCGGATATCCAGGTCCTTGATCAGCTTGCCGAAGCGGTTGTAGTCGGCAGCGTTGGTCTTTTCCAGACGTGCCGGCTCGCCGCCCGCAGGCAGGGCGCCGAAGGCCGCCATCTTGGCGACCACGTCCGGCATCTTCAGAATTTCATTGAGATGGGTGTTCAGCAGCTTGACGGTCTCGGGCTTCATGCCCTTGGGACCGAACAGGCCCTGCCAGGCCGACACTTCCACATCCTTGACGCCCTGCTCGGCCAGCGTGGGCACATTCGGTGCCAACGGGCTGCGCTGGGCATCGGCCACGGCCAGCACATTGACCTTGCCGCCTGCGTAGGGCGCGATGGGGCCCCAGGTCATGAAGGTCGTGGGCACATGGCCGCCGATCAGATCGTTGACTGCGGGCGCCACGCCCTTGTAGGGAATGTGGGACAGCTTGGTGCCAGCGGCCTTGTTGAACATCTCGCCCAGGATGTGCATGGGCGAGCCGCTGCCCGGGCTGGCATAGGTCAGGCCGTCGCGCTTGCCCTGGCTCGCCAGGGTCTTGATGTCCTTGATGCCCGATCCCTGGCTGGCAGCCACGAACATGGGCTGCACGCTGGTCTGCACGATGGGCGTGAAGCCGCCGAGCACGTCATAGCTCGAACCCGCGTTGGTCTTGAGCACGAACTGCGCGATGGCAAAGGTATTGGGCGCCAGCAGCAAGGTGTAGCCGTCGGGCGCGGCCTTGGCCACATGCACGGTGCCGATGGTGCCGCTGGCACCGGGCCGGTTGTCCACCACCACGGGCTGGCCGAGTCGCTGGGCCAGCTTCTCTGCATACAGGCGCGCCATGGCATCGGTATCGCCGCCGGCCGGATAGGCCACGACGATGGTGATGGGCTTGCTCGGATAGGCTTGCGCCAACGCGGAACCGGACATCTGGGCTGCAGCCAGCAATGCAGCAGAGATAACTACCTGGCGACGAATGTTCTTCATGGAATAGCCCGTGGGGTTGTGGAATCGTGGTGGGAGGGATGCCGGCCAGCCGACGCTGCCAATGCCTCTTAATGCTTCTTGTCGGTCAGGAACTTGCCGTCGGCGGCGCCCGCGCCCTTCTGGCGTCGGGTGTTGCCGTCAATGCCGCCGTCGATGGCCCATTCGGCAAACACCGTCGGACCGGGCTCGAACTCGCGCGGCTGCCAGTCGGCAGTCAGTTGGTCCTCGTCGGCGTAGTACTCGACCAGGGCGCCGGCCGGATTCTTGAAGTACCAGAAATAGGCCGAGGACACGGGATGGCGACCCGGGCCGAGCTGGGTGTCCCAGCCGCAGCGCGAGATATGCATGCCGCCGCCAAAGACTTCGTGGATGTCGCGCACGGTGAAGGCCACATGGTTCAGGCCCGCATGCTTGTCGGGGCGCTGCAGCAAAAAGATGTCGTGGTGTCCGCCATCGGGCGCGGTGCGCAGAAAAGCGCCACGCTCGGGATAACGGTCCGAGGCCGCAAAGCCGAAGTTCTCCACATAGAAGCGCTCGCAGGCCTGCACGTCCTTGACGAAGAACACCACATGGCCGACCTCGATGGGCTGGGCGCGCTCATAGGCCGGACTGGCCTGGTTGATGCGGCCCTTGCGGTCCCAGGTGTTGTACTCGGCGCTTTGCATCTGCACATCGCGCTTTTGCGTGAGCTGCAGGCGCACGGCCAGGCCGTTGGGGTCGGTGCAGCCGATACGTCCGCCGTTCGGGCCACCCTGCTTCACAAAGCCCGGTAGCTGTGCAATACGGCCTTCGTAGAGCGCCAGGTCAGCTTCGCTTTCCACGCCCCAGACCACCTCGCGCAGCGTGGGGCCGGCCTCGATGGCGGGCGGCAGGCCGGGGTGGCCGGTGGCGGCCACAATCACGCGGCAGCCGTTCAGGGTTTCAAACACCAGCCGGTCGGCCTGCTCTTCGGCGAGGCTCAGGCCCCAGTCCAGGAAGAACTGGCGGCAAGCCGCCAGGTCGTCGGCGCCGTAGCTGATTTCGTCAATGCCCAGTACGCTCATAAAAAATCCTTTCTTTACCCGATCACGCGCCATGCGCTGCCCACATCGCCTGCAACCGGCGCGACCCATCGGCGGACGCCGAGCAAGGGCCGCCCCGCAGCGAAGGTGTCGTCCCCCTCCCGCGCAGCGAGAGAGGGGGAAGGCGCGAAGCGACTCAGGGGGTGTTGCATCTCAATTCGCCCAAGCGATGGGGTTTGCGTTCAGGCCCCAGTACATGCTTTTCTGCTCCATGTACTGCTGTATGCCCAGACGGCCTTTTTCACGGCCCAGGCCGCTGTCGCGCCAGCCACCGAAGGGCGTGGAGATGGAGAACTGCTTGTAGGTGTTGATCCACACGGTGCCGGCCTGCACCGCGCGGCCTATGCGCCACGCGGCCTTGTAGTCGCGCGTCCAGATGCCGGCGGCCAGCGCGTAGACGCTGTCGTTGGCCTGCTCGAGCAAGGCCTCTTCGTCATCGAAGGGCATGGCCACGAGCACGGGGCCGAAGATCTCCTGCTGGCAGATCTGGTCGTTATTGCTCACACCTTCGAGGATGGTCGGGCGGTAGTAGTAGCCGCGCTCGTACAGCGCGCCTTCGGGCCGGTGGCCTCCGGTGCGCAGCTGGCCGCCTTCGGACAGGCCCAGTGCCACATAGCTCTCGATGGATTCGCGGTGCTTGGCGGTGATCAGCGGGCCCATCTGCGTGCGCTCGTCGGCCGGGTCGCCCACGCGCAGCGCGGCGGCCTTGGCCGTGAGGCGCTCCATGAAGTCGCCATAGAGCTTGCGGGCCACGAACAGGCGCGAGCCCGCGATGCACGATTCACCCGACGAGCTGAAGATGCCGTAGAGCACGCCGTTGACGGCGTGGTCGAGGTCGGCGTCTTCCAGCACCATGGTGGCCGACTTGCCGCCCAGCTCCAGCGAGACGGGCATCATCTTGTCGGCCGCGATGCGGGCGATGTGCTTGCCGGTGGATGTGCCGCCGGTGAACGACACGCGCTTGACCAGCGGGTGCTTGGTGATGGCGTCGCCGATCACCGAGCCACGGCCCGGCAGCACGCTGACGATGCCTTTCGGAACACCTGCTTCTTCGCAGATTTTGGCCAGCTCCAGCGCCAGCAGCGGCGTGGCTTCGGCGGGCTTGACGACCACGGCGTTGCCTGCCGCCAGCGCGGGGGCGAGCTTCTGCGCCTCGCTGGCGATGGGCGAGTTCCACGGCGTGATGGCCGCAACCACGCCCATGGGCTCGTACACGCTCATGGTCATGAAGTCACCGCGCGAAGGCGTGATGGCCTCTTCCATGGTTTCGCAGGCAGCCGCGAAATACTGGAAGGTGCCAGCAGCGCTCGCCACCAGCGCGCGCGTCTCGCTGATCGGCTTGCCGTTGTCGAGGCGCTGCAGCTGGGCCAGCGGCTCGGCGCGCTCGCGGATCAACTGGGCCACGCGGTGCAGCACGGCCGCGCGCTCGTGGGGCTTCTTCTGCGCCCAGCCGCTGGTGCGGAACGCATGGTCGGCCTTCTGGATGGCTTCTTCCACATCGGCCAGGCTGGGCGCGCGCAGGCGGCCCACCACTTCGCCGGTCGCGGGGTAGAGCGTGGCGGATTCGCCGCCGCCGCCAAGACGCCATTCGCCGGCGATATTGATGGGTAGCAGTTCTAGCTTGGACATGGTGAAACTCCTCACTGAGCCTTGGTGGTGGCCGGGATCTGGTCCAGCTTGTTCACCGGAGGGCCCGAGAACGTGGTCTTGAAGCTGCCGATGGCGCGCATGTCGATCTCGAGCAGGAAGGGTCCCTTCTTGCCCCAGGCACCTTCCAGCACCGCGGGCAGCTCGTCGAGATGGCTCACGCGGGCATGGGGCAGCTTGATGGAGGCGCACAGCTGTGCGTAGTCGGGCGTGTGCAGCTCCACGTAGCAGCGGCGGCCGCCGTAGGAGGCGTCCTGGATGTTCTGGATCACGCCATAGCGCTGGTCGTTCATCAGCACGATCATGGTGTCGCACTCTTCCTGCACCAGGGTGGCGAGCTCGCCGAGGTTCAGGATGAAGCCGCCGTCGCCGGCCAGGCCCAGGGTCTTGCGGCCCGAGCCGCTTTCGGCCGCGCCGATGGCCGCACCGATGGCCATGGGCATGCCCATGCCGATGCCGCCGCCCGTGGCGTGCACGCCGGCATTGGACTCGAAGAAGCGCAGTTCGCGGTTGCCCCAGGTGCTGTTGGAGACGGTCACGTCGCGCACCCAGTTGAAGTTGCGGCCCACGGCCTTCTGCAGCTGCTGCACCAGGGCGCTGTACGGACCCAGGCCGTCGCGCATGGTGGCCACGACTTCATCGTGCACCTGGCGCAGGTCGGCCAGCAGCTCGGGATCAGCCTTGTAGCCGCGCGCTTCCAGGCGGTCGGCCAGGCCGTTCAGGGCCAGGGCCGAGTCGCCGCAGACAAAGCCGTCATCCATATAGCAGCGGCCTTGCTGGGCGGCGTCCACATCGATGCGCAGCAGCGGGCGCGGCAGCTTGAGTTCGTACTTCAGGGTTTCGTTGCTGCGCAGGCGCGTGCCCACGGCCAGCATGGCGTCGCAGCGCTGGTAGAAGGCCTCGACGGGCTTCTGGATGTTGTAGGCGCCCAGGGATGCAGGGTCGTCTTCGGCCACGATGCCGCGGCCCTGGCCGGTGCTCACGATACCGAAGCCCATGGCCTTCAGACGCTGCACGGCAGCGCCGGCATGGCGGGCACCACCGCCCAGCCACAGCAGTGGACGCCTGGCCTTTGCCAGCTGGTCGGCCAGCGCGTCGAGCGCGGCCTCACTGGGGGCCAGCACGGCCACCGGCAGCGGCGACAGGTCGGCGGGCATGTCTATCAGCGCCTGCTGGATGTCGATAGGAATCTCCACGCTGACCGGGCCCGTGGGGGCGGTCATCGCGGTCTGCACCGCGGCCTTGAGCGTGGACAGACAGGTCTCGGCGCTCAGCACGCGGAAGGCAGCCTTGGAGACGGACTTCAGCATGGTCAGCTGGTCCGGCGCTTCGTGGATGTACGACAGCTTCTTGTCCAGATACTGGGTCTCGATCTGGCCCGTGATGTGCAAGAGCGGCGTGCCGGCCGTATAGGCTTCCACCAGGCTGCCGGCGATATTGCCCGACGCCGGGCCGGTGCTGGTGATGCACACGCCCAGGCTGGAGGTGGAGCGCGCGCAGGCATCGGCCATGTTGCCGGCGCCGGCCTCGCCGCGCGCCATCACGAAGCGCACCTTGCCGCGCGCAAACATGGCATCGAGGATGGGCATGTTGTGGATGGAGATCACCCCGAAGGCAGCCTTCACGTCGCAATGCTCGAGGAACTCGGCAATGACGGCGCCGACGGTGATTTGATTTTGCTTAGGCATGACGAGAATGGCCTCCGGAAACGTCGATGTGGCTGCCAGTCGTGTATGACGACAGTGGCGTAGCAAGAAAGAAAATGGCGCGGGCCGCTTCGGCGGGCTTGCCAAGGCGCCCCATGGGGATGTGCTTTGTGCTTGCGAGCGCGCCGCTCCACTGCTCCCAGGTCTGGCTCTTGTCCTCGCGGGCCT
Organism: Comamonas sp. wu1-DMT; assembly: GCF_040187805.1. NCBI lineage: Bacteria > Pseudomonadati > Pseudomonadota > Betaproteobacteria > Burkholderiales > Comamonadaceae > Comamonas > Comamonas sp. wu1-DMT. The sequence goes on along the minus strand of NZ_JBANEM010000009.1, from coordinate 175,175 downwards.
CGAAGCGGCGGCGCCACTGGCCGGACTCAATCAGGCCGACCAGGATGCCGTTGACGCGCACGCCCTTGGGGGCGAACTCGGTGGCCATGGAACGCACCAGGTTCTTGAGGCCGGCGCGCGCGGCCGAGGTGGCGACCATGTGCGGCTCGGGCTGGGAGGCCAGCAGCGAGTTCACGCAGACAATGGCCGAGCCTTCGCCGCGCTCGAGCTGGGGCAGAAAGGCGCGCGTGGGATGCAGCACCGAGAAAAACTTCAGATGCAGCTCCTCGGTCCAGGCTTCATCGCTGGTGTTCTCGAAGGTCGAGACACGGCCCTGACCGGCGTTGTTGATGAGGATGGAAGCCGGGCCCAGCGCCGCTTCGCTGGCGCGCGCAAACTGCTGCACCTGCTCGGCATCAAGCACGTCGCAAGCCTGGGCGAACAGGCGCGCGCCGGCCTCGGGGTGGCGCTCCAGCAGCTGCTTGACGGCCTGCTCCAGACGCTCGGGGTTGCGGCCGCACAGGGCCACGCGGGCTCCCTGGGCCAGCAGCAGCTCCACGGTGGCCAGGCCTATGCCCGAAGAACCGCCGGTGACGACGGCCGTGGCGTCGAGTTTGAAATCATGCATGGCCGCCTCCTGCGCGCCTTGAAGTGATGGACAGAACCTGCGCGCTGGACTGCGGCCGGTAGTTGAGCAGCTCCGACAGTTCGGCGGCCGCCGCGCAGACGCGCGGTACCAGCTCCGTCTGGCGCGCGAGGTCGATCTGGGCCGAGGCCAGGGTCACCCCAAGGGCTGCGATGACTCGGCCGCTGTGATCGCGCACGGGCGCCGCGATGGTGGAGATCGAGCTTTCGTAGAAGCCCGCACCGGCTACATGGCCGCGTTCGCGATCGGACTGAACCAGGTCGAAGAGCTCGACCACGGTCCTGGGCGTATTGGGCGAATGGCCTTCCAGCTGCTCTTCGGGATAGAGGGCACGCAGCTCCGGCAGCGACAGGTCGGCCAGCAGGATGCGACCCAGCAGCGTGGCATGGGCGGGCAGCCGCGTGCCCACACGCACCGAGCTGGTCAGCGGTGTCGGCGGCGTGACCTTGGCCACATAGACGATGGAGCGGCCGTCGCGCACCACGATGTTGCAGGGAAAACGGATTTCCTCGCACAGCCGCGCGATCACGGGCTGGCCCAGCTCGGTCAGGTCCATGGAGGACAGGAACTCGAAACCCAGACGCAGCACGGACAGGCCCAGCCGGTAGTCGTTGCCACCGTCTGCGCGCTGCAGAAAGCCCATGCTCTCCAGCGTGTTGAGCATGCGAAAAACCGTGGCGCGCGGCAGCTGCAGGCGGCGCGCCAGCTCGGGCGCACCCAGCGTGGCGTTGTCGCGGCCGAACTCCTGCAGCAGGCGCAGACCGCGCTCCAGCGCGGGCACCATGTACTTGTCGGAGCCGCCGTCGACGACGCTGTCGGTCGCGCTATCGGAAATGGAAGAACCTGACATCTTCAACTCCTCAATTCGTTGCAGGCGTAGCCAGAAGCTGGGGACACCGAGGAAGGGCCGCCCCGCACCAAGGGTGTCGTCCCCCTTTGGGGGGCGCCGTGCAACGGGAAGGCGCGCAGCGACTCAGGGGGCTCTTCATTTTTCAGTTCATGACGAAGCCGCCGTTGACGGGCAGGACCTGGCCCGTCACGAAGCGCGCACCGTCCGACAGCAGATAGGACACGGCACCCGACACATCCTCGGGCCCTTGCTCGCGCTGCAGCGCGCGCTGGTCGATGTAGAGGCGATGGCGATGCTCGGGCACGTACTCGGTGGCCTCGACCAGCACCAGGCCCGGAGCCACGGCATTGATGGTGATGGCATCCGCGCCCAGCTCGCGCGCCATGGAGCGCGTCATGGCCATCACGGCGCCCTTGCTGGCCACATAGGCCATCAGATTGGGGGCGCCCCACATGGCGGTGTCGGAAGCCAGATTGACGATGGCGCCGCGCCCGCTGTCCTTGAGCGCCGCACGGCAGGCACGGGTCATCAGCCAGACGCCGCGCACATTGACGTTCATCACCTGATCCCATTTGTCCAGGGCGATGTCGTCCATGCCCTTGCCACCGGAGTCCGTCACGGCCGCGTTGTTGACCAGGCCATCCAGACCGCCGAGCGTCTGCACGGCCTGCTGTGCGCACTGTTCTATGGAAGCCGGGTTGCTCGCATCAAAGGCGACGCCGTGAGCCTCGAAGCCCATGGCGCGCAGCTTGGCAACGGCTTCGCTCAGCAATTCGGCGCGCAGATCGGCCATCACAAGCTGCGCCCCCTGCTGGCACAGCGTCTGCGCAAAAGCAAAACCCAGGCCGCGCGCAGCGCCGGTGACAAGGATCCGGCGCCCAGCGAGCTGACCGGTGGAAGGCATGGTGTTGAGGGTCATCTTAAACCTTGTTTGTTTCAAATATGAAATGACACTTTTTTCTTGAAACAAGCCTGCAGTTTAGTGAGCCTTGTTTTGAGTCAATACCCGGAGAAACCCGTAGTCAGCACACCACAGCGACATACGGGCGTAAAAAAACCGCGACAAGCGCGGTTGAAAGGAAAACTGGGTAACAAAAGGTATCCGGCCCGCAGTTGTCGGCAGGCTGGATCAGAAGTCATCAGTACCAATAGCTTATAGCGCCTATCAATGAATGAGCTCAGGTTTAAAACACCTTAAAACTCATATTTATCAATCGCTTACAGCTATTAAAAGATTAGCAAACAGTCTGCTTTTTCGCGGGCGTCAGGCGCAGAAAGTCCAGCACCACGCGTTGCGCGTAGCGGCTTGCCACCGTGCGCACGAAATCCGAAAAATCCACATGGGCGCTGTCGTCCGCCCGGTCCGAGATGGTGCGCATTGCGGTAAACGGCGTGCCGTAATCCAGGCAGGTCTGGGCCACGGCAGCGCCCTCCATCTCCACGGCCAGCACGGCATGGCCGGCTGCCTCCAGATCGGCTCTGAGTTGTGCGCTGGCCTGGCGCGAGCTGACAAACTGATCGCCGCTGGCAATCAGGCCCTCATGGACGCGGGCCGAAGCATACGAAGCCACGATGCCCGAGCGCAGCGCCGAGTCTGCGGCCTGCAGCAGTCGATCCGTCGCCGCCTCGTCGCAGGCCAGGGTGCTGCGGCCGTAACCGGGCAATTGCCAGCGCGGAAAGATCGGCGAGGCATCCATGTCATGCTGCAGGAAAGTCCGCGCGATCACCACATCGCCCACGTTCACGTCCGCGCCGATGCCGCCAGCCACGCCGGTGAACAGAATGCCGCGCACGCCAAAGCGCTCGATCAGCGCGGCGGTGGTGGTGGCTGCGGCCACCTTGCCGATGCCCGACAACGCGCACACCACCTCGTGGCCATGCAGCCGGCCCAGCCAGAAATCGCGCCCGGCATGGCGCAGGCATTGCATGTCCTGCATGGCGTCGACCAGGCCGTGTTGTTCTTCGGCAAGAGCGCTGAGAATGGCAAGCGTCATGGATGGGGGTACTCCGGAACATGGGCCAGGCGACCCTGGTGAAAGCACAAAAGAAAGCACAAAAGCGGCACAGGGCCGCTTTTGTGGGAAGCGCAAGAGGCGCGATTAGAGCATGGCGGTTTACTGCGCCACGATATTGTGGCTCTTGACCACGGGCGCCCACAGCGCGGTCTCCTTGCGGATCAGCTCGCCAAAGGCATCGCCCTTGACCACCCAGGGGGTCATGCCCTGCGCCTTGAGCTGGTTCTGCGCGGCCTGGGTCTTCATGACCTTGTCGATGTCCTCGGCCAGCTGCTTGACCACTTCGGGCGGTGTGTTCTTCGGAGCCAACACGCCATACCAGGATGAAACGGCAATACCCGGAACACCAGCCTCGGCCAGTGTCGGCACATTGGGCAGGAAGCTCGAGCGCGTGGCATCGGTCACGGCCAGGGCGCGCAGCTTGCCCGACTGCACATGGGGCAGCACGGTGGGCATGTTGGCGATCAGCATGGGGATGGTGCCGCCCAGGGCATCGTTCAGGCCCTGCCCCGAGCCCTTGTAGGCCACGTGCATGATGTCGGCACCCGACTTGTCCTTGAACAACTCGCCGGCCAGGTGCAGGCTGGAGCCCACGCCGGGCGAGGCATAGCTGATGGAGTTGGGCTTGGCCTTGGACAGTGCCACCAGCTCCTGGATGGTCTTGGCCGGAACCTGGGGATTGACGACGATGACATTGGCCGCACGCCCCATGGAGGCCACGGGCACGAAGTCGCCGAACACGTTGTAGGGCAGCTTGGGCATCAGCGTGGGATTGATGGTCAGATTGCCCTGAGGCACGACCAGCAAGGTATGGCCATCGGGCTTGGCGCGCTTGACCATGTCGATGCCGATATTGCCGTTGGCACCGGGGCGGTTGTCGACGATGGAGGCCTGCTTGTACTCCTCAGTCAGGCCCGTGGCCAGGATGCGGGACAGGATGTCCACCGCGCCGCCGGCGGGGAACGGCGCAATGATGGTGAACTGACCGCTGGACAGCTGTTCGGCGGCACTGGCAGCGAAGGCCGGGGACATGGCGGCGGGGAGCGCAGCGGTGCAGGCCAGCGCCAGGCAGGACTTGAGGAAGGCGGAACGTTGCATGGTCTTGTCTCCTGGGAGAACGGAAATTTCAAAAAGGCTAAATGCCGATGCGCATCAGGCTTGATGCAGCGCAAAGGCCGGCGGGCAAAGACCTGACACCATGAATGCCATGCTCAGATGGGCGGTGCTTGCTCGCACTTTTACAAACGTAAGCAAGACCGATACCACCGGCACGGCACATGGCTGGAGCCGGTCAGTACCGGGTTAGATGGCCAGGGAAGCCACGTTGTTGAGCACGGCGCGCACCACGCTGTACACGGTCAGCGCCGATGTCTTGGGGTTGGCCGCCAGCGGCTTGCCGCGCATGGTCAGTTCCATGGCGCCGAAAGCACCCCGCGCCTCGACCTGGTGCACGTTCTCCTGAACGGCAGGATCGGCAAACAGACGCACCATGGTCTTGTCCAGGCCCAGGCCCGCCAGCGACAGCGTGGCCGCTACATTGGCATTCTTGGGATAGAGCTGTGCGGCCTCGCGCGCCGAGCCCTCGAAAATGCAGAAGGCCTCGGTCAGGCCGTCCAGATCGCAGACCTGCTCGGCCGGGGTGCCGCTCCATGCCTTGGGTGGCTTGCGGCCCGTGTAGAGCACCGTCTCCAGGCCGCCGACACGCGCCGCAGCCAGGGCATCAATGCCACCGATGGCGCCCGACAACAGCTGGGCCTGCGTCTTGCCGGCCTCGGCCGCAGCCTGTACGCGATCGGCCATGCCCGGTGCGCTCAAGGCACCTATGGATGCGATGACCGCAGGAATGCCACGCGCAAGCGCCGGCAGCACATGCTCCTCGATGGCTGCATGACCCGCGCATTCCACGAGAAGATCCGGCACCGCATCGCCGGGCAGGGCCTGCAGCAGTTGCGCCTGTGGCGCCAGGCGGGCAGCCGTCTCGCGCACGGCTGGCGTGATCTCGGGAACCAGTACCCAGCCCACCTGCAACCGGGTATCTCCGCTCAAAAGCTCCAGCACACTGGAGCCAATCGCGCCGCAGCCAATCAAAGCAATATTTTTCATCTCTAGCCTCCTGAAAAATGCGCTGGCCCGGCGTGATCGGGGTCAGCGCAAATGGTCCGGGTGCTGCTGGCGCAAATGAGCGGACAGAGTCTCTGCCGCCTGCTGCACCTTCTGCACCCAGAGCTGGGTTTTTTCGGGCCCCAGCTCGGTAAACGGAATGGCCATGGCCAACCCCGCAACCACCCGCCCGTCTGCGGCGCGCACCGGCGCTGCAATACTCGAAACGCCAGGCTCGTAAAAGCCCTCGCCCATGGCATAGCCACGCTCGCGATCCTCGGCCAGCAGGCGCAGCAGCTCGTCGATATTGCGCGGCGTGCTCTCGGAGAACTGGGGCAGTTCCTCGCCACCAAACACCGAGCGCAGCTGCGCGCCGTCCATGTCATGCAACAGGGCTCGTCCCAGCACCGTCGCATGCGCCGGCAGACGCGAACCCATGCGCACAGCGCCCTGGAATGCTCCGGACGGAGTGACGCGTGCCACATAGACCACGGAAGTGCCGTCGCGCAATGCAAGATTGCTGGTCATGCCCAGCTCATCGCACAAGGCCTGCAGCACAGGCTCGGCCAGTTGCGCCAGCGGCTGGGTGGACAGGTAGTCATAGCCCAGGCGCAGCACGGCCAGACCGAGCCGGTATTCGGTGCCGCTGCGCTGCAGATACCCCGAGTTTTCAAGCGTGGTCAACATGCGAAACACCGTGGAGCGCGGCAGCTCGAGGCTGCGCGCCAGCTCGGGTGCGCTCCAGACCGGTTGCGCCGGGCCAAAGCAGGCCAGCAGGCGCAGTCCTCGGTCCAGAGCGGGCACGGTGTAACGGTCTTGTTCGTTGGTTGAAATCTCGGAGGTTTCGCTCATAGCAATCAGCTGGTATTGGGGCAATAGCTTTGGTTCAACAAAGATGCCAGCCTATGCGCGACCTCCATTGGTTGTTCCACGGGTGAAGCATGACCGGCAGCCGCAAGCGTACCGTAGTGCGCGCCCAGCAGTTCGGACCAGGACTTGCAAGCTGCAGGTGTAGTCACCACATCGTGCTCGCCGACCCAAACCTCGACCGGCATGCCAAGCCTGCCCCGTGCCTGTGCCAGATCGCTGCCGCAAAGCAGCTCGACCGCCTGCGCATAGCCCTGCGGCTGCATGCGCGCCGTATTCCAGCGCACCCATGCACGCACGGCTTCAGGAGCCTCGGAGGACACCAGGCGCTGATCGATAACGGCCGCCAGACCGGCGACGCCCTTCTCGGCCAGAGCCGCCAGGCGGCCCTCGCGTACCTTGGCCTGCTGCTCGGCCTTGGCTGGGGCGCCGTAGCCGCCCGCCGGGCTGATGAGCACCAGTTGCTCGACCAGCCCGGGGGCCGCCGTGACTGCCAGCCTGGCCGCCATCAGGGCGCCCAGGGAATGGCCGACCAGCAGGCAGCGCCGCACACCGAGCACCAGCAGTGACTGGGCCAGCACCTGCGCATAGTCGGCATCGGCAGGCGCCGATTGGGCCAGCGGCGTCGACACGCCATAGCCGGGTGCATCCCAGGCCAGAACGCGCGCCTTGTCACCCAGCTGCAGCGCCACATCCAGCCAGGATGCAGCCCCGGAGCTGATGCCATGCAGCAGCACCACCGCAAAATCGGAGCTGGCATCGCCAGCCTCGCGCCAGGCGACCTGGGCCTTCTGCGGAAGCTTCACCAGCTGCTCGGGAAAACCGGTCTGCAGCAGCTGTTGTTTCAGCGACAGCAAATCCTCGTGCATGACAAAGCTCAGCGCTTGATCTTGGCCAGAGGGTGCTCGGGCGGATAGGTCGGGGTGACAGGCTTTTTGGCGCCCAGCATCACGCACATCAGCGCATCTTCATCACCGACATTGATCTCTTCGCGGTACACGCCGGGCGGCACCGAAACCACATCGCGATCGGTCAGGATGGTCTCGAAACGCTCGCCGTCCTTTTCCAGCACCAGCTTGAGCTTGCCGCGCATCACGAAGAACACTTCTTCCACATCGGTGTGCAGATGCGAAGGGCCTTCATGGCCGGCGGGAATCACCATGGTGGAGAAGGTGAAGTTTTCCGACGGAATGGTGTTGCTGTCGGAGGCCACGCCCGTGCCGCCCGTGCCGATGTAACGCATCTGGCCGCGGCGGTATTTGGGATCAAAGTCGGCCTGGAACTTCAGGGCATCGAAGTCGTACTTGCGCGTGGCAAAGCGCGCAATGCGTGTGCTCATCCAGTCTTCAAAGCTGGAGCCTTCGGGGCGATCCCAAGTACGGGCGCTGTTGTCTTGTGCGATCTCGCTCATATGTCTCTCCTGAAACCGTTGGTGAACACAAAAAGCGACCTGCTTTTTGTTTTACTAATAAAACCAGGTTCATTTGGCGAAACAATTATAAGAAGACTTGCCCGATATCAACAAGCACATTTCCTTGTTGCTGCGGTGGAGACAGGTATCGGTGTGGCGTTTTTCCCCGCCCACACAGGCACGGGCCTGAAAACAGGCATAAAAAAAAGGAGCGCCAAGCGCTCCTGTGAACTCGCCTTGAAGGACAAGATGAAAAACTCTCAGGCGTCGCGCAGCTCCCTGCGCAGGATCTTGCCCACGGGAGTCTTTGGCAGATCGGTGCGAAAGACGATGTGGCGCGGACGCTTGTAGCCAGTCAGATTGGCATGGCAGTAGTCGCGGATGGCCTGCTCCGTCAATGCCGGATCTTTTTTTGACGACGACGAGCTTGATGGCCTCGCCGGACTTTTCGTCGGGTACGCCGACCACCGCGCACTCCAGCACGCCGGGGCAGTTGGAGACCACGTCCTCGACCTCGTTGGGGTAGACATTGAAGCCGCTGACGATGACCATGTCTTTCTTGCGATCCACGATCTTCACAAAGCCGCGCTCGTCCATGGTGCCGATGTCGCCGGTGAGGAAGTAGCCGTCCGCCGTCATGACCTTGGCGGTCTCGTCGGGGCGCTGCCAGTAACCGGCCATGACCTGCGGGCCCAGCACGGCGACTTCACCGGGCAGACCCGGCTCGCTCACGTCCTGGCCGTCGCTGCCGACCAGCTTCACATAGGTGCTGGGCAGGGGCACACCTATGGTGCCCGAGTAAGCCGTGGCCGTGACCGGGTTGCAGGTCACCGAGGGGCTGGTCTCCGAGAGGCCGTAACCCTCGCAGATGGGGCAGCCGGTTTTCTTGAGCCACAGCTCGGCGACCGCGCTCTGCACGGCCATGCCGCCGCCCACCGAGACCTTGAGGTGGCTCCAATCCACGGTGCCGAAGTCGGGGTGGTTGGCCAGTCCGTTGAACAAGGTGTTCACGGCCGGAAAGCTGTGGAAACGGTGCCTGGACAGCTCCTTGAGCGTGGCCTTGAGATCGCGCGGATTGGGGATCAGCACAGTCTTGCCGCCGGTACGCATGGCCAGCATCATGTTCACCGTGAACGCGAAGATGTGATAGAGCGGCAGCGCGCAGATGCTGGTGGGCTGCTCACCTGCCGGCACCTTCTTCATGGCGGGCTCGTTCCAGGCTTCGGACTGCAGCACGTTGGCGATGATGTTGCGGTGAAGCAGTACGGCCCCTTTGCTCACGCCCGTGGTGCCGCCCGTGTATTGCAGCAGCGCCATGTCGTCGGCCTTGAGCACCGGCGCATTCAAGGTCGCACCGCGCCCCTTGGCCAATGCGTCATTGAAGCGAACCGCGCCGGGCAGGCTGAAGGGCGGCACCAGCTTCTTGACGGAGCGCACCACGTAATTGACCAGCATGCCCTTCAAAAGCCCCAGCTCGTCGCCCATGGCGCAGAGCACGATGTGCTGCACGGCGCTGCCATGCATGCCGTCCTGCAGGGTCTTGGCGAAGTTCTCGATGATGACGATGGCCTTGGCGCCCGAATCCTTGAGCTGATGCTCGAGCTCGCGCGCCGTGTAGAGCGGGTTGACGTTGACCAGCACATAGCCGGCACGCAGCACCCCGGCCACGGCCACCGGGTACTGAGGAATATTGGGCATCATCAGCGCCACGCGGTCGCCGCGCTGCAGTCCCAGGCTTTGCAGATAGGCGGCAAACAGCTTGCTCTGCGCATCGACCTGGGCGAAGGTCAGCTCCTTGCCCATGAAGGAATAGGCCACCTTGTCGGCATGCTTGGCAAATGCCTCCTCCATCAAGGCCACCAGCGATGAATACTGGGACGTGTCAATGTCCGCAGGAACTCCCTCTGGATAAGCATTCAGCCAAGGACGGTCACTCATTCTTCTGTCTCCGTGTCTTATCGTCTGATCCCGCCATTGTGTTAAAAAGCACGGTCGTTCGATACTGTAGTAACCCTAGGAAACAAGCCGGGTCACCTTGGTAACAGAAGTCAAAACCCATGAAAAAAGCCCGCAGGCAACAGACTGCGGGCTTTGAGTGTTTCCAGCCTCCAGCGCTTACTGGTAAAGCGCTGACAGCTATCAAACCTGAGTTTACTTGACCAGCTGGGCCAGATCGCCGGCGGCGTACTTCTTGGCCATTTGCTCCAGGCTATAGCCCTTGATCTTGGCGCCCTGGCCTTCGCAGCCGAACTCGATGTAGCGGGCCTTGCAGACTTGCTTGGCCGCTTCGCGGGCAGGCTTGAGCCATTCGCGGGCGTCGAACTTGTCGGGATTCTCGGCCAGGAACTTGCGCACGGCGCCGGTCATCGCCAGACGGATGTCGGTGTCGATATTGATCTTGCGCACGCCGTACTTGATGGCTTCCTGGATCTCTTCCACGGGCACGCCGTAGGTTTCCTTCATCTTGCCGCCGTACTGGTTGATGATGGCCAGCAGTTCCTGAGGCACGGAGGAGGAGCCATGCATCACCAGGTGGGTGTTGGGGATGCGGGCGTGGATTTCCTTGACGCGCGAGATCGCCAGGATGTCGCCTGTGGGCTTGCGGCTGAACTTGTAGGCGCCGTGGCTGGTGCCGATGGCAATCGCCAGTGCGTCCAGCTGGGTGGCCTTGACGAACACGGCAGCTTCTTCGGGATCGGTCAGCATCTGGCTGTGGTCCAGCTTGCCTTCGGCGCCGATGCCGTCTTCTTCGCCAGCTTCGCCTGTTTCCAGGTTGCCCAGGCAGCCCAGCTCGCCTTCCACGGTGGCGCCGATCTGGTGGGCCATGGCCACCACCTTCTGAGTCACGTCCACGTTGTAGTCGAAGGACGAAGGGGTCTTGCCGTCGCTCATCAGCGAGCCGTCCATCATCACCGAGCCGAAGCCCAGGTTCAGCGCGCCCTGGCAGACTTCAGGCGTGGTGCCATGGTCCTGGTGCATCACCAGGGGGATGTGGGGGTACATCTCGGCGGCCGCCTGGATCAGGTGCTTGATGAAGGGCTCACCGGCGTACTTGCGGGCACCGGCGCTGGCCTGCAGGATCACGGGCGCGCCGACTTCGTCAGCCGCCGACATCACGGCCTGAACCTGCTCCAGGTTGTTCACGTTGAAGGCGGGGATGCCATAGCCGTTTTCAGCAGCATGGTCCAGCATTTCGCGCATCGAGATCAAAGGCATGGTGGGTTCCGTTCAAAGTTTTGAGAGGCAACGCCCCCGGCGATGAATCACTGCAATGCGCCGCACTGCAGCTGTGGCCCGGGGAAAGACCAGCGGCCACGCTTCGGTAACCGCTTAGTAACCGGGTATTTTAACCGGCTAGCGGTAATTCCATGCGATAGCAGGTGGTGAAGCCTTGCGGCGCCTCGGCCACCATGAAGCGCCCGCCATGGGCCTGCATGACACGGCTGACGATTTCATGGCCCAGATGCAGGCTGTCCACGGGCGGCACATGGTCCGGTGCGGCATCACGTCGGCCGTCATCGCAGACCTGCACCCAGGCCCGTTCCTGGACGCTGTCAAGGCCGGCCTGCACCTCGATCTGCGTGCCTGTCGGCGTGTGACGCACGGCGTTTTCCACCAGATTGCGCAGTGCCGAATCGAGCAGCAGCGCATTGCCGCGCACTGGCAGCTCCTGCGGGGCCTCCACGGAGATCATGTCTTCACGCTGCCAGGCATGCTGGGCCTGCGCCGCCGCCACATTGCGCACCACATCGGCCCAGTTCACGGTCTGCAAAGGGGCATCCAGCATGCCGCGTCCAGCCCGGGCCAGGGTCAGCAACTGATCGAGCACATGGCCGGCATGCAGGGCGTCCCGGCCGATGCGCTGCAGCGCGGCCTGCATGACAGCGGTATCGGTCTGCCCCTCCGACTTCAGCGCCTGGGCCTGCAAAGCGATGGAGGCCAGCGGCGTGCGCAGCTCATGGGCCACTTCATTGGCCAGATTGCGCTCGCGCTCCAATGCCTCCTGCTGGCGGTCGAGCAAGGTGTTGATCGAGCTGACCATGGGCGAGAGCTCGCGCGGCACATGGGCATCGGACAAGCGCTGGTCACGACCCAGATCCAGCGCCTCCACGCGTTGCGTGAGCTGATTGAGAGGACGCATGCCTCGGCGCATGGCCACACCCAGCGCAATCACGACCACCGGCAGCAGCCAGAAACCCGGCTCTATCATCTGCATGGCGATGTCGTCGGCCAGACTGTCGCGCTCGGCCAGGTCGATCATCACCGTGACCTTGGCGGTTTTGTCGTGGCTCCACTGGGTATAACTGCGCCAGGCCTTGCGTTCATCCGCACCAATCGTGGCAAAGCCCTGCTCGATGTCGAAATCCGGCAAAGGCGCCTGTCCGGTGCGCGAGATCAGCAGTCCTTGCGCATTCCAGAGCACCACGCTCAGCGACTCCTGATAGTCGTGGGCGTGCAGGCCTGCAGGCGGCTGGACAGCCGTGGTCTGTCCGACCGGCACATCGTCCTGCACATGCCAGTTCAAGGTCAGCGCAGCCACTCCTGCCAAGTGTCCGTCGGTCAGTTCATCGGCCTCGTGCACTCCGGTCTGGTAGCCCCAGATGACGAAGCTGCCCCAGACCAGCGCCAGCGCGCCCAACATCCAGGCCAGCAGATTCAGCTGCAGCGAGCTGCGGCGCATGCCGGTTTGCGGCATGGCCTTCACTCCTGCTCCTGCGGCATGAAGTAGCCCACGCCGCGCATGGTCACAATGATCTTCTGGCCCAGCTTCTTGCGAAGATGGTGGACATAGACCTCCACGGCATTGCTCTCCACCGTATCGCCCCAGCTGTAGAGATGCTCCTCGATTTGCGGGCGCGACAGCACCCGCCCGCGCGCCAGCAACAAGGCCCAGAGCACGGCAAATTCGCGCGGCGAAACCTCCACCTTCTGCCCCGCCTGCCGGATGGTGCGGGCAGCCGGGTCCACCTCCAGATCCGCATGGCGGATCACCGGCGATGCCTGACCGGCCGCGCGGCGCATCATGGCGCGCAAGCGGGCCTCGAGCTCGTCCATGTCAAAGGGTTTGACCAGATAGTCATCGGCCCCCAGATTGAGCCCCGCGACCCGGTCCTGCACCTGATCGCGTGCCGTGAGGATCAGCACCGGCGTGGCCGGATCGGGCAGTTGCGGCACACCGGGCCGTCCTGTCTGCAGGCGCAGGCGGCGCACGACCTCGCTGCCATCACCGTCGGGCAGACCCAGGTCCAGCAACACGGCATCGAAGCGCTCGGCACTCAGGGCATGCCAGGCCTCGGCCACGCTGGCGCACACGTCCACCGCATAGCCGCGCTGCATGAGATTGGTTCGCAGCCCTGCTGCAATGCCTTCGTTGTCTTCGACCACCAGAATTCGCATGCACGCATTGTGCGCGGCAATTCGCCATCCGCTCAACTGGCTGGTCAACGCCGACACCCACCTCCCCTGATCGCGCATGGGCTTGACATCCGCAAGCCAGCATTTCGCTTTAACATCTGCCACCCTCCATTGCCGCAATCTGCCGCAGCGCCTTCATGTTCTTCTTCGATCCATTTCTGTTTGCGCTGTTCAATGCCGATGCCCAGACGCACTGGTTCAGCATCCAGCTGGCACGTGCACTCTCGGCCTGGTTGCCCAATCTCAGCGGCATTCTTGTCCTCATCGCCCTGGTGTTCGGCTCACCGGCAACACGCCGCACCATGTTGATGCTGCTACTGTCCATGGCCACGGCCTGGCTGATCGCCAGACTCATACGCTGGGGCTTCCCGGCTCCGCGCCCGTTCCAGCTCAATCTGGGCACGCTATGGATTCAGCATGGCGGACGTGCCGGCTTTCCCAGCCTGCATGCCAGCGGAGCCTTTGCCCTGGCGATGGCCCTCAGCCTGGGCGCAACCCGCCACCGCAAGCCGCTGGTCTGGCTGGCCTGGATAGCCGCCATCGGCATCGCCTGGAGCCGCGTCCATCTGGGGGTGCACTTTGCGTCCGATCTGATGGCCGGCGCGCTGGTAGGCATTAGCGGTGCGCTCATCGTCTGGCATATTGCCTTCCAGCTGCGCCGTCGCCGTCATCTGCGCGTCGTGCCGCATCTCAAGCGCCTGCGCAGCGCATGGGCGGCCCAGGGCTGAGCCTGCTCTTAAGCGCTTGTTAAGAAGCGCTTTCTATTGTGGCGGCCATGAAGTCGTCCGCCCCCTCGCTCCCCCTCCCGCCTCTTCGCCAAGCCTCCGCTCCAGCCCTGCTGAGCTGGACTGTCATTGCCCTGAGCTGCGTGCTGGCCTGGGACATGAGCAGCCTGGACATGCCCATGGCGCACTGGTTTGGCAGCAGCCAGGGCTTTGCCCTGCAGAACGACTGGTTCATGGTCAACATTGCCCATGAAGGTGCGCGCAAACTGGCCTGGGCCATCGTCATGGGGCTGAGCCTGATGATCTGGTGGCCTATCGGCTGGATGCGAAAAGTGTCTTACCCACGCCGGATACAACTGGTGGTGGGCGCACTGGTCTCGCTCATCATCATGGCGCTGATGAAACGCATCAGCGTGACCAGCTGCCCCTGGGACCTCGCCGACTTCGGCGGTGTAGGCCACTATGTCTCGCACTGGGCCTGGGGTGTCATAGATGGCGGCGGCGGCCACTGCTTTCCGGCCGGTCACGCCTCGGCGGGCTTTGCCTTCATCAGCGGTTACTTCGCGCTGCGCCACGACCTGCCGCGTGCAGCGCGCCTGTGGCTTGTCGCGGCTCTGCTTGCGGGTTTTGCCCTGGGCCTGGCGCAGCAGATGCGCGGTGCCCACTTCATGAGCCACACGCTGTGGACCGCCTGGCTGTGCTGGACGGCAAGCTGGTTTTGCGATCTGCTGACCACCCGCCGCCTGGCGCATCAGGTACCGGCGGATGCAGCCCTTTCTCCCGACGAGCTGCTTGCCCAGGACTGAGCTCAGCACACACGCAAAGGTCATTCATGCTGCTTTTCGATGCCCCCGTATTTCACTTTCTGAATGCCAACACCCAGAGCCCGCTGTGGTGGATTCAGGCCTCGCGCTTCGCCTCCAACTGGTTGCCCGGCCTGTGCGCCCTGCCCGTGATTGCCGCCATGCTGGCGCTTGGCAAGGGCTGGCGGCGCAGCCTGCAACTGGCCTTGCTGTCCATGGCATGTGCCTGGGTGACCTGCCGTCTGATTCGCTGGGGCCTCCCCATGCCCAGGCCGGCGCAGCTGGGAATGGGCATGCAGTGGATAGCACATGCTGCCAGCGCCAGCTTTCCCAGCATGCACGCCGCCGGCGCCTTTGCCCTGGCTCAGGGCGTCAACCTGGGCGTGGGCAGACATCAGCGCTGGCTGGTTGTTGTCGCATGGCTTCTCGCCACCAGCGTGGCACTGAGCCGCGTGGTGCTGGGCGTGCATTTCCCGTCGGACGTTCTGGCCGGCATGCTGGTCGGTACCGCCAGCGCCGTGCTGGTCTGGCGCAGCGCCCTGCAGATTAAACAAGCCCGTCGTCGCCAACAGCTCAAGCGCCGCCTGCAACCCCAGCTCGGCTGATTCACGCCATCAAAAAAGAAAGCTGCCAGCGCTTATGCATAAAGCGCTGGCAGCTTTTTTGATGAGGCATGCTTCAAGTCAGAGGCATCGAGCAAGAGCCGCCTCGCAGCGAAGATGCCGTCCCCCCTCGGGGGGACGCGGCATAGCCGCCCAGGGGGCTCACTCCACCCTGCAGATCTTGAGCATATTGGTACCACCGGGCTGGCCCATGGGCTCGCCGCAGGTGATGGCGTACACATCGCCGGACTGCACGATGCCGCGGGCCAGCAAATGGCCCTTGGCCTGGTCCAGCGCCATGTCGCGCTCGGCGCTGGTGTCCATCAGCAGAGGGCGCACATTGCGGTACAGCGCCATCTTGCGCTGCGTGGCCAGCTTGGGTGTCAGGGCGTAGATGGGAATATGGATGCGATGACGGCTCATCCACAGCGCGGTCGAGCCGGAGTCCGTCAGCGCCACGATGGCCTTGGCACCCAGATGATGAGCGGTGAACAGCGCGCCGATGGCGATTGCCTGGTCGGTACGCTTGAACTGGCTGTTGCTGAAGTCGGCATCCTTGACGCGGTCTTCGGCCGCTTCCGCAGCGGCGCAGATGGCGGCCATTTCACGCACGGTTTCCAGCGGGTACTTGCCGGCAGCGGTTTCGGCGCTCAGCATCACGGCATCGGTGCCATCCAGCACGGCATTGGCCACGTCGCTCACTTCGGCACGGGTGGGCACGGGGTTGGTGATCATGGACTCCATCATCTGGGTCGCGGTGATCACCACCTTGTCCATGTCGCGCGCCATGCGGATCATCTTCTTTTGCAGCGCGGGCACGGCGGCATTGCCCACTTCCACGGCCAGATCGCCACGGGCGACCATGATGCCGTCGGAGACCTTGAGAATTTCTTCCAGGCGCGGAATGGCCTCGGCACGCTCGATCTTGGCGATCAGGCCGGGCTTGTGGCCGTACTGGGCAGCGGCCACATTGCACAGCTGGCGCGCCATTTCCATGTCGGTGGCGTTCTTGGGGAAGCTCACGGCCACGTAGTCGGCCTGGAAGGACATCGCGGTCTTGATGTCTTCCATGTCCTTGGCGGTCAGTGCGGGAGCCGTCAGGCCGCCACCTTGCTTGTTGATGCCCTTGTTGTTGGACAGCTCGCCACCCAGCTTGACGACGGTGTGTACCTCTTCACCGCGCACCGCGTCCACGGTCAGCACGATCAGGCCGTCGTTGAGCAGCAGCACATCGCCGGCCTTCACGTCACGGGGCAGCTCCTTGTAATCAAGGCCCACGCCGTTGATGTCGCCCAGTTCGGTGCGCGATGCATCGAGCACGAAGCGCTCGCCGGGCTCGAGCATGACCTTGCCCTCGGCAAACTTCCCGACGCGGATCTTGGGACCCTGCAGGTCGGCCATGATGGCCACTTCGCGGCCTGCACGCTGGGCAGCCTCGCGCACCATGGTGGCACGGTCGATATGGTCCTGCGCCTTGCCATGGCTGAAGTTCAGGCGCACGACGTTCACGCCTTCGCGCACCATTTGTTCAAGCAGTTGCGGATCGCTGGAAGCGGGGCCCAGTGTGGCGACGATCTTGGTAGCACGACTCACTTGCATGAAATGTCTCTCTCGCGATGGAATGTAATCGGGTTTCAATTCTGGCACGAATGCGGTTACATGACTGCATCTTGCACGCTGCTGCCGCACCCGACAAGCCAGCCAAAGGGCCGCAAAAACAGTAGCTGTCTACGCATGTCAATGATTGAACTCAGGTCACATCGAGCATGAAATGTTTATATTTCAAGCGCTTGCAGCTACTGATTCAGAAGCATAAGAGCGAAACTCGCGCCCGAATCGGCGCGCCTGCTGCAGCGCATCAAAGACCGCGTCGAAACAGTTTTGCCCGGCAGGTTCAAATGTGCAGGCCTCAGATCAGCCCGTGCGAGAGCAGATAGGTCACCACATGCGTGAGCATGGCGGCCTCGAGTCCGTAGCGCCAGAACATGATGCCCGCCAGCAACCCATAGACGCTTTCACACACCAACAGCTGCAGTACGACCGGCACCGGCAGCTCGCCGACCACGGTCCAGCCCAGAAATACCGGAATGCAGCCGGACAGCAAGGCAGCCAATGCAATCGCCGCCCAGCCCAGCCGCCAGTCCGGGCGCTGCCTGGGGCTGCCGAAGGCCTTCCACAACATCCACATCACGCCGGTCAGCATGCCAAGACGCAATAGCAACTCTTCGGTAATCGCGCCGTAGAGCAGCTTGGGCCATAGCGGCAGGCCGTAGGCCGGGTCCACAAAAGACATGCTTTCGGGCCAGACCACGGCCAACGTCACCAGCCAGGCGGCACCGATCACGCCGCCCGCCACGCCGGGCAGGCTCAGCACGCGCACGCCGCGCCATGGCATGCGTCCCTCGGCCACGGCATGAATCAATGGTGCGCTCAAGCCCAGCCTCGGGCCCAGCCGGACCCCGAGGCCCACGCTCAGCGCCAGCAGGACGCTCAACCCCGCCGTCGCGGCCCAGCCGACCACAATGTCGGAGCCGCCACTGGCCAGAGCGGCCAGCCAGGCCGGCGGCGTCGTCCAGGCCAGCGCCACCACGCCTGGCAGACCCAGCAACCAAAGCAGCAAGCCCATGCGCGCGGCAGACTGTGGCCTGGCCGCAGCGCGATGAGACAGGTGGGCAAAGGTCTGCGGCATGTTGAACCCTGGCTCAGGCCTCTCAGTCACGCATCAACGCTTCGATCTCGTCGGCCTTGACCGGCACGCCGCGGGTGATGAGCTCGCAGCCGGTCTCGGTGACGATGGCATCGTCCTCGATGCGGATACCGATGTTGTGGAACTGCTCGGGCACGCCGGGTGCAGGACGCACATAGATGCCCGGCTCTACCGTCGTGACCATGCCGGGGCGCAGGATGCGGCTGGGGCGATTGGCAATGGTTTCGCCCGAGATCGGGTCCTTGCGCTCGCTGATCACGCCCAGCTCGCTGGGTTCCACATAGCTGCCGCAGTCATGCACATCCATGCCCAGCCAGTGGCCGGTGCGGTGCATGTAGAACTGGAAGTAGGCACGCGACTCGATCACATCCTCGGCCGTACCGTACTTGGTACGGTCCAGCAGTCCCAGGTCCAGCATGCCCTGGGCCAGCACAGCGACGGTGGCGTCATGCGGGTCGTTGAAGCGATTGCCGGCCCTGGTGACGGCGATCGCCGCTTCCTGGCTGGCCAGCACCAGGTCGTACAGCGCACGCTGCGCCCCGCTGAACTTGCCGTCGGCCGGGAAGGTGCGCGTGATGTCACTGGCATAACCATCCAGTTCACAGCCCGCATCGATCAGCACCAGCTCGCCCGCGCGCACCGGAGCCTTGTCGGCCTGATAGTGCAGCACGCAGGCATTGGCACCGGCTGCCACGATGGAGCCGTAGGCCACGTACTGCGAGCCATGCTGGCGGAATTCGTGCAGCAGCTCGGCGTCCAGATGGTATTCGCGCACCTCCTCGCCATTGCGGATCATGCGGGCCGAGCGCTGCATGGCACGCACATGGGCCTGGGCACTGATCTGCGCGGCGCGGCGCATGATGTCCTGCTCATGCAGGTCCTTGACCAGACGCATCTCGTCGAGCAGCGCACAGGCATCGCCCTGCTGTGTGGGGCAGAGCACGCCAAAACGCGAGCGGGCGCGCACCTGGCTGAGCCAGCCTTCGACCTGTTCGGCCAGGCCCTTGTGGGTGGCAAAGGGGAACCAGACGCGCTCACGGTTTTCCAGCAGGCGCGGCAGGCGGGAATTGATTTCATCGCTGGAGAAGGCCTGAGCCATGCCCAGCTTGGTCTTGGCCGCCTCGGGGCCCAGGCGATAGCCGGTCCAGACCTCGCGCTCCAGATCCTTGGGCTGACAGAACAGCACGCTCTTGCCGTCGCTGGTCAGCACCAGGCAGGCATTGGGCTCGGAAAAGCCCGTGAGGTAGTAGAAGTAGCTGTCGTGGCGATACAGATACTCGGTATCGCGGTTGCGATGCAGCTCGGGAGCCGTAGGGATGATGGCGACACCGCCGTCGCCCAACTGGGCGGCCAAGCGTGCGCGGCGTTGGGCATATACAGAAGTCATGGGCATATCGTAATGCTGGCCGGGCATCTGTACATCAGCTTACATCTGCGGATGTCAGCTATTGCACTCCTGCCCTTGTGTCGGTCTGAATCCCGGTGGCCAGCAGCGCCATCGCATCACCGGGCACCAGGGCCTCGGGCTGACTCGCGCGCCAGCCCGACCAGAGCAGACTTGCCCCGGACAGAATCAGCAGGCCGCAGACCAGCCATTCCACCAGCCTTTTGGGCCAGGCGGGCGGATGTCTGGCACTCCACCAGGTCACGCCCGTGACGACAGGAAAGGCCAGTACCGTCCAGCCCATGACCGCCCAGTTCAGTTGCCCCTCCACAGCCACCATGGCAGCGCGCAGCAAGGAGCAGGAGACAAACATGGCAAACAGGCAGTGGCGCACCAGCATGCGATCCAGCGGCTGACGGTAGAGGTGATAGACCATGGGCGGGCCGGGCGTGGCAAACAAGCCGCCGAGCAGCCCCGACGACACGCCGGCCACCCACATCGAGACAGGGCCCGAGGGCTGATCCAGCGCCTTCTTCTGCATCAGCAGCAACATGGCGCACAGCACGATCACCAGGCCCAGCAGCATGCGCAGGCCGTTGAGCGTATTGCCGCTGAGCCAGTGCAGCAGCAGCACCCCGCCGACCACGCCCAGCACGCTGCTGATGAGCATGGGCTTGAGCATGACCCAGTCCGGCTCGAAGCGGTAGGCGCGCATATAGCTGATGCCGTTGATGATGGACAGCAGACAGGCCACATTGGCCGCATCGGCAATATTCATCAGGCCCGTGGCCCCTGCCACGCCGACAAAGATCAGCCCGAACGCGAAGCCCGTGAGGTTCTGGCAGAACGCGGCCAGCCCCACCAGAGCCATGAAGAAAACGATTTGCATGCACTCACCCGATGACGGCCACAAGAGGAACTGTGGATTTGCATCCGGTTGCGCCAGTCAGAAAATTAAAAAGCATAGCAGACGCTTGCCATGACAAGCATTCGTGCAATCCACAGAGAAGCTCCTCAACTCATAGCTTCTAGCTCTTTGTTGCCATGGTTTTCAAGGTAATTCATGGGGTAAGTATTTTGATCTGCTGCGCCGACCACTCGATCAGCTCGCCACGCTGCGCATGCCAGCCTTGGGGCGCGAAATCCGGCCAGTGACAAAGCAGCTCGCGGGTTGGCACATCCCATAGCCAGCCCTGCCCTTCGCCCACCACCAGCAAGCGACCGCTCACGCAGTGCAGATGCCGGGCAGGCGGCAGGCCAGGCATGGGCCAGAGCTGGCCCGCATGGCCTTCCTCGGGCACAGGCGCATGGATATCGAAGATCACCACGCCCGGCGCATGCAGGCAGTCGCCAAAGCCATCGTCATCCCAGTTGCCGACGTTCCAGATCGCGACGCGCGAGTCATCCAGCCACACGCAGGGCTGGTCCCAGCCCTCGCCCTGCGCCAGCCGCTTGCGCGAGGGGCCGTCCTCGGATTCCCAGCGATTGCCATCCAGCCAGGCGGGCAGCGACCACACGGCGGGAATGCCCACGGGTGCCCAAACCCAGCCGTCGTCCAGCAGCCATTGCTGCGAAGGGCTGGGCAGAAGACGGCCATGAAAATAATCCAGATAGTGCGGCCGCTCGAACGCCAGCCCATCGCGCTCGGTCAGGTTCTCGCCCGTCGCGCAATCCATGGCATCGAGCCGGTTCCACTGCGTGCGGTGAATCAGCACATCGCGGCCCTTGTGCTGGACAAATGCGATGGAAAAAGGCACGGTCCTGGGGTGGTAGTCGCCCCCAAAAAGCTGCACGACGCGCTCGCCCGTACGCAAATTCACCAGCACGCCAAATGAGCCTCCATCATCTGCAATCACCGCATAGTCGCCACTGAGCGCGCAATGCACCTTGAAGCCATGCGGCCAGTGCGGCGCAGGCGGTGTCGGCTCTGGCAAATCCAGCTGCGCCAGTTGCTGGCTCCGGCCGCTTGGCAGCTTCAACGCATGCAAGCCGCCGTCCTCGGTCAGCAGCAGCAACTGGCCCCAGCCAGCCTGCGCAGTGCAGGCGTGGACGATGTGCGGGCCTTGCCAGTCGATGCTGCGTGCGCTCATGTCTCAGCCCTGATTCAGCTCGGCCAGTCGCTCGGGCGTGCCCACATCGACCCAGCGACCGGTGTAGAGCGAGGCCCCCACGCGGCCGTCCTGCATGGCGCGGCGCAGCAGCGGGGCCAGCGGGGCGCGCAGGCCTTCGGGGTTTCCGGGCTGCACATCGAACCACGGTGCTGCAAACAGCTCGGCTTTCAAGAGCGCAATCGTGCTGTAGGTATAACGCGGGCGTTCGTCGTCGGCAGGCAGATCCAGCGCCTTGCCGTCCTCGCTCAGACCAAAGTCGCCACACGGATTGTGTGCAGGATTGGGCACCAGCCACAGATGGGCCAGTTCATCGCTGTGCGCAAACGCCTGGGCATCCTGCACCGCAAAGCAGAAATCCGGCGCATAGACATCGCCTGCGGCCAGCCAGAAAACCCGGCCCAGCTGAGGCAGGGCGCGGCTGATGCCGCCAGCGGTTTCAAAGGCTTTCTCGGGTTCCTCCGAATAGGAAAGCCCTAGCTTCGCGGTCGCGCCCCCATCGGGTTGCGGCACGAATTCATCGCCGAAATACGCGGGAATCTGCGTCCCCAGCCAGCCAGTATTGATGACGGCCCGTGCCACGCCCGCAGCCTGCAGCGCCTGCAGGTGCAGCTGTAGCAGCGGAACGCCCTGCACCTTGAGCAGCGGCTTGGGCGTGATATCGGTCAGAGGCCGCATGCGCTCGCCCCGGCCTGCGGCCAGCAGCATTGCAGGGGGTTGCACCAAGAGGGGGGCAGCGTTTTCTACAGTCATTGCAATCAGCTTTTCAACACGGTTTGAGGTGTAGCAGACACCTGTTTCTGGGGTTGCACTGTAGAGCATTGACCCGCATCCCGCCTGCGAAAATTGGGCCTCCATTAAAATGATGGGCTTAGCAGAATTACCCCCTCCTTTTCGGAGCGCCCTGATGGCCAACACTCAAAATATGGCGAATGCAATCCGTGCACTCGCAATGGATGCCGTTCAACAAGCCAATTCCGGCCACCCCGGTGCCCCCATGGGCATGGCCGACATGGCCGTAGCACTGTGGAGCCGCCACCTCCAGCACAATCCCGTGAACCCTCACTGGGCCAATCGCGACCGCTTCATTCTGTCGAACGGCCACGGCTCCATGCTGATCTATGCGCTGCTGCACCTGAGCGGCTACGACCTGCCCATCGAAGAGCTGAAGAACTTCCGTCAGCTGCACAGCAAGACTGCCGGCCACCCCGAAGTGGGCATCACTGTCGGCGTGGAAACCACCACCGGCCCTCTGGGCCAGGGCATCACCAATGCCGTGGGCTTCGCACTGGCTGAAAAGCTGCTGGCTGCCGAGTTCAACAAGGACAAGCACGAGATCGTCGACCACCACACCTATGTGTTCCTGGGCGATGGCTGCCTGATGGAAGGCATCTCGCATGAAGCCGCCGCGCTGGCCGGTGCCTGGAAGCTGAACAAGCTGATCGCCCTGTACGACGACAACGGCATCTCCATCGACGGCAAGGTTGCCCCCTGGTTCATCGACAACACGCCCGAGCGCTTCGAAGCCTACGGCTGGAACGTGATCCGCGCCGTGGACGGCCACAACGTGGACGCCCTGGACAAGGCCATCGCCGCCGCCAAGAAGAGCGCCGACAAGCCCACGCTGATCTGCTGCAAGACCCATATCGGCAAGGGCTCGCCCAACCGTCAGGACACGGCCAAGGCCCACGGCGAACCTCTGGGCGCCGAAGAAATCGCACTGACCCGCGCTGCTCTGGGCTGGACTCATGGCCCCTTCGAGATCCCTGCCGAGGTCTACACCGACTGGAACGCCAAGGATCTGGGTACCAAGGCCGAAGCTGCCTGGAACGAAAAGTTCGCTGCCTACACCGCTGCCTTCCCCGAGCAAGCCGCCGAGTTCACGCGCCGCATGGCTGGCGATCTGCCTGCCAACTTCGGTGAAATCGCCGCCAAGATCGCCTCCGACGCCCATGACGCCGGTGCCACCGTGGCCAGCCGCAAGGCCAGCCAGCTGGCTCTGGAAGGCCTGACAGCCGCTCTGCCCGAACTGCTGGGCGGCTCTGCCGACCTGACCGGCTCCAACCTGACCAACACCAAGTCCACCCCCTCTTTCCGCGTGGACGACAAGGGTGCCGTGGTCAAGACCGAAGAAGGCCAGATCGGCCGCCACATCAACTACGGTGTGCGCGAGTTCGGCATGGCCGCCATCATGAACGGTGTGGCGCTGCACGGCGGCTTCATCCCCTACGGCGGCACCTTCCTGACCTTCTCCGACTACAGCCGCAACGCCATCCGCATGGCCGCGCTGATGAAGCAGCGCGTGATCCACGTCTTCACGCACGACTCCATCGGCCTGGGCGAAGACGGCCCCACCCACCAGTCCATCGAGCACGCAGCCTCCCTGCGCCTGATCCCCGGTCTGGACGTGTGGCGCCCCGCCGACACCACGGAAACCGCCGTGGCCTGGACCGTGGCCCTGAGCCAGAAGAACAAGCCCACAGCCATGCTGCTGAGCCGCCAGAATCTGGCTTACTCGCCCAAGAGCGAAGACGCGCTGGACAACATCGCCTGCGGCGCCTACGTGCTCTCCGAGCCCAAGGATGTGGGCCTGAAGGGCAAGAAGGCCCAGGCCGTGATCATCGCCACCGGCTCCGAAGTGCAGCTGGCTCTGGCTGCCCAGAAGCAGCTGGCCGAACGCAAGATCGCCGTGCGCGTGGTCTCCATGCCCAGCACCACGACCTTCGACAAGCAGGATGTGAAGTACAAGAAGGCCGTGCTGCCCGCCGGCCTGCCCCGCATCGCCGTGGAAATGGGCGTGACCGACTTCTGGTGGAAGTACGGCTGCGCCGCCGTGGTCGGTATCGACACCTACGGCGAATCCGCTCCCGCAGGCGTGCTGTTCAAGCACTTCGGCTTCACCGCCGAGAATGTGGCCGACACCGTGCAGGTCGCCCTGCAGAACGCTGGCAAGTAAGCGCAAAAGGGGCCTCGTGCCCCTTTTTTCCGGCTGAAGTTTGCTCACCCGCAGTCCTCAGCCATCCGGACCAGGCCCAGGGTGCCGAGTCCGGGCACAATCCGCTCCGGTTTTTCATTACTCACTATCTACGAGGCAACTATGACGATCAAGGTTGGTATCAACGGCTTCGGCCGCATTGGCCGCAACGTGCTGCGCTCCGCAGTGCAAAACTTCTCCGACATCGAAATCGTCGGCATCAACGACCTGCTGGAGCCCGACTATCTGGCTTACATGCTGAAGTACGACAGCGTGCACGGTCGCTTCGACGGTGAAGTTTCTGTCGAAGGCAACACCCTGGTCGTCAACGGCAAGAAGATCCGCCTGACCCAAGAGCGCGATCCCGCCAACCTGAAGTGGAACGAAGTCGGCGCCGACATCGTGATCGAGTCCACCGGCCTGTTCCTGACCAAGGAAACCGCCCAGAAGCACATCGACGCAGGCGCCAAGAAGGTCATCCTGTCCGCTCCTTCCAAGGACGACACCCCCATGTTCGTGTTCGGCGTGAACCACGGCACTTACAAGGGCGAAGCCATCATCTCCAATGCTTCGTGCACCACCAACTGCCTGGCTCCCGTGGCCAAGGTGCTGAACGACAAGTGGGGCATCAAGCGCGGCCTGATGACCACCGTGCACGCAGCGACCGCCACGCAAAAGACCGTGGACGGCCCTTCCAACAAGGACTGGCGCGGTGGCCGCGGCATTCTGGAAAACATCATCCCCTCCAGCACTGGCGCTGCCAAGGCCGTGGGCGTGGTGATCCCCGAGCTGAACAAGAAGCTGACCGGCATGTCCTTCCGCGTGCCAACGTCTGACGTGTCCGTGGTCGACCTGACCGTGGAGCTGAACAGCGAAGCCACCTACGAAGAAATCTGCGCCGAAATGAAGGCCCAGTCCCAAGGTGCGCTGAAGGGCGTGCTGGGTTACACCGAAGACAAGGTCGTCGCCACCGACTTCCGCGGCGAGACCTGCACCTCCGTGTTCGATGCCGAAGCCGGTATCGCCCTGGACAAGACCTTTGTGAAGGTCGTGTCCTGGTATGACAACGAGTGGGGCTATTCCAACAAGTGCCTGGAAATGGTGCGCGTGGTGGCCAAGTAATCCTCAAGGATTACCTGCCCAAACAGGCTCAATCGCTTATCAGATAAGCGCTGACAGCTATCAAAAA
The DNA here is from genome assembly GCF_040187805.1 of Comamonas sp. wu1-DMT. Taxonomy (NCBI): domain Bacteria; kingdom Pseudomonadati; phylum Pseudomonadota; class Betaproteobacteria; order Burkholderiales; family Comamonadaceae; genus Comamonas; species Comamonas sp. wu1-DMT. Next base: position 149,400 of record NZ_JBANEM010000009.1, on the reverse strand, counting down.
GCCAGCATGGCGTCCCATGCTGGCTTTTTTTTCGTCCCGCAAGACCGGAGCCGGCCGGAGCATGTCTCGGATACATTTGTAACACGCAGCCGCCACCAACGCCCCAGAGCATGAAGCGCGGCCACTTCCTCGGACAAGGCCGCCATGTTTATTGCGATTCCTCTTGAGAACAAGCCTTCCTGGCGCTCACCGCCCTGGATGACGGTGCTGCTCATCATCATCAACTGCGTGATCTTCTGGGGCTGGCAGGCGCCCGAGGAAGATGCCGTGGAAAAAGCGGCCCAGCAATATGCCCAGACCGCTTTGCCAACGCTGGAGCTGCCACCGTTTCTGGCCTATCTGGAGGAGCAATCCGCCCAGGGCAGCAAGCGCTTTGACCAGCACACGCTGCAGGCCGTGCGAAAGCTCTATCAGCACAAGGCCTATGCCCAGCTCTATGCGCTGCTGTGGGAGGAGAAGAAATTCCGCCAGCGCCTGCTGGACGGCCAGGTCATCACCGCCAACCACCCACGCCATGCGCAGTGGCAGGCTGCACGTGCCGCCTTCGCGCCCCACGAGCCGCGCGGCAGCTTTACCGAGCGCTGGTCCATGAGCTATGAGAATGGCGCCGGCTGGCAGCCCCTGCAGGCCTTCACCTCCATCTTTTTGCATGGCAGCACCAGCCATCTGCTGGGCAATATGGTGTTTCTGTTTCTGTTCGGCTTCACCCTGGAGCTGGCTTTGGGTGCCTTCACCTATCTGGCCTTCTACGTGATCGGCGGCATCGGCGCCTCGCTGTTCGCGCTGATGTTCTATGCCAGCATGGGCGGTTACGGCCTGGGGGCATCGGGTGCGATTTCGGCCCTCATGGCCATGTATGCGGTGATGTACCGCATGCGCCGCATCCGCTTCTTCTACATGCTGCTGTTCTACTTCAACTACGCGCGCTGGCCGGCCCTGATCATGCTGCCGGTCTGGATGGGCGTGGAGCTGCTGCAGCATCTGCTGGGCGGCAAGCAGGTGGCCTATATGGCGCACTTTGGCGGTCTGCTGACGGGCGCCCTGCTGATGTGGAGCTATATGCGTCTGCAGACCGTCGCGGCGCCAGTCAACGAAGAAGAGCAGGCCCTCGCCGCCGCCCGGCCGCTGACTGAAGCCGTGGCCCGGGCCCAGCGCCATACCGATGCGCTGGAATTTGGCCGCGCCGCTCCGGCCTGGCGTGAAGCAGCACGCCTGGCCCCCTCGGACCCGGCCATTCTGCGGGCCTGGTTTGAAAGCTCGCGCCATCAACCCGCCAGCGAAGACTTTCATGCTGCGGCGCGACGCATCTTCAAGCTGCCGGCCACCACGGACGCCGAACGCCAGCTGCAGCTGGCCAGCTATCGCAGCTATCAGCAGCGCGCACAGCCAGGAATGCGCATGAGCGCCGACACCATGCATGGACTGGTGCGCAGCTTCGTGCGCCTGGGAGCCCTGCCCGAGGCCGAAAAGCTCTGCCGCGCCCTGCACAAGCTGGCGGACCATCCCCAATGGCCGGCAAGCTTGCTGCTGCTGGTCAACGGTATGGCCCAGGCCGGGCGTGTGCAGGATGCCAAAGCCTGGCTGCCTGCGCTGCAGCAATCGGCTCCTGAGGAAGCTCTCACGCGCTGGCTGGCACAACAGCGCTAGCCAACGCCTTGCCGCGCTCAGGTCTTGGCTTCCAGCTCCTGCAGCTCATCACGCAGCACCCACTGCGCCTCCTTGGTGCTCTCGTGCTCGGGAAAGAGCTGCTTCATGCGCATGTAAACGGCCACCCCCTGCATGGGCTGCTCCACGCCCTGCTTGTAGGCGCGCACCACCAGCTCCAGCATGGGCGGGATCAGAGTGCTGCCGGCAAAGCGCTTCTCAAAATCCTTGGCCAGGATCAAAACATACCTGGGCTTGCCGGCCTTCCAGGCCTGCTGTGCCAACTCGTAACTGAGCTGGGCCGAGTCGGGCTTGAAGTCCGGCTTGCGCTTGACGCAGCTCACCCAGGCTTCCAGGGCCTCGCTGGCGCGCTGCTGGGCGAGCAACATGGGAATGAAACGCTGGCCCAGCTCCGCCAGGGCATCCGCGCGTTCGGTCAGCTTGAGCACCCGGAAGTAACGGCGGCAATCGGGCAGGCTCTCATAGTCCTCCCGCTGCCATTCGCGCGCCTGGTTCACGGCCTCGTCCATCTTGTTGTCCTGCACCAGCCTGGCCACCAGCGCATCGCGATGCCTGGCCTCCAGGGCCGCAGGGTCGATCTGCACGGTCGCAGGCCCCTCGGGTGCCTGTACGGGATCGATATCCAGAGCCGCATGGTGCTGGTACATGACATAGCCGATCATGGCCGCCATCACCCAGCTGAAATAAATCAACACAAAGCTCACCAGGGGCAGCACCAATCCGGGCGCTGCAACCTTGAGCAGCATCGCCAGAACCATGGGCGAGCCCTGCTGCAGCAGAAACAGGAAAAAGCACAGCAGCAGATAGGACTTGCCGATACCGATAATCGTGGCCAGCAGCTCGAAGGGATTAACGGCCGAGCTCAGGCTATTGGTATTGATCAGCACCATCCAGGTGGCAGGAATCAGGAAGGCCACCAACAGATTGGCAATCACGCCCAAGGTCAGGCTGCGGGTCGCCATAAAGCCCACAAATATGCCGAACACGACGAGTACCCCGAAGAATTTCCAGGGCAGCCATTTCCAGTCCTCATCGACCTGACTGGACCGGAAATCGGAGCTATGAGTAATTCCACGAGATGCAAGTGCCGAAACCTTGAATGCATAACGGCTGACTGCCAGCATCAAGCCCAGGCCCACAAACAAGACTCCAATCCACCCGAACATCAAGCCATAACTGCATGCCGACAACAGCAATGCATAGAGCAAAGGCTCGGTCTGCAGAGGAAACAGAAAAAAGCTATTGAGCTTTTGCCAGAACGGAGGGATTTTCCACTCGGAAGAATCACCTTTTTGGTGAACACCACGTATCGAATTCAATGTCTGCTCTCCCACTCTCGGTTTGATGAATCATCTGCAAGCACGCTTGCAGTGACCTAATCCGCTCTGGTATTGCCCGATTTTTCTTTGAAATCGGGTCATTGCTGAATTTTGCGGTAGAAATTCGCCCTAAATCCAAATACCGATAAACAGCCGGCATATTGGTTTTTTCGCTTGCCAGAAACCCCGCAAACGCTTTTGCAGCCGTGCTGGCTGGCCAAACCGCCTTGAATCGATAACGGATATGACTGCAAGGATTGCAGGCAGCGCTTAAAGTGGCCCAGGTTTTATGGAGAAGCAGCGAATGATTCACAGCGCACACGCACAAAGCAGCCCCACCCCGTACCGCATCACTCTGACCGATGCCCAAGGCCATGTCTGGCATGCCGATGAACCCGTGAATGATGGCGGCGCCGACACTGCGCCCAATCCCATGCAGCTCATGCTCTCGGCCCTGGGAGCCTGCACGGCCATCACCCTGCATATGTACGCGGGTCGCAAGCAGTGGCCGCTAAGCCATGTCGATGTGGATCTGCAACTCAACCCCGATGGCAAGCCCGCGGATGCCAACCAGATCACGCGCAGCATCACCTTGCATGGCGAGCTGGACGACGAGCAGCGCCAGCGCCTGCTGCAGATTGCCAATGCCTGCCCCGTCCACAAGCTGCTGGAAGGCAAGGTTTCCATCCCAACCGCCTTGACCGAAGCCGCACAGGCATGAAAAAAGACACCTCACGCCCCACCGCGTGGTACTCGCCTCCTTAAGGAGGGCCGCCTCCATCTTGGGGACTGCCAGGCGATAAAAAGCCCTGCAGTCACCGGCAGGGCTTTGGTCGCTGTTGTGTGTAACTTGATTACACCGTCACTTCCAGCGCACCCACTTCCACATAGTGTTCGAACTCGCGTTTGGCCAGAGATGCGGTTTCGGGCTGCTGGTCCTCTGGGTCGACCCAGGACAGCACGTAGCTTGCGATGGCGGTATCGACCTTCATCTCTATGCCCATGGGAATCTGCTCGGACGGACCATCTCCGACACGATGCTCCACCTTGCCTGTGACGCGAGCGGCAAAGTGCTCGGGATACAGCTGGATCTCGACTGCCGAGATCTGGTTGCCTTGAGTGCTGTGTTCGTTCATGTTTATTCCTCCTGCAGTTGTTAGGTCGCTGCGCACGAATTGCACAACGTGAAAGCCACTGCTAGCGGCCTACGCCTTAACTTAGCCGACTCCTGGCGGAGCCCGTGTCAGCCTATTGGCTGAATCCTCACAGTGATGTAACTGCGTGCAAGGCGTTGCTGCATTCTGCCGTCTGATTGCGCGAATACCGCATATCCCTGACACTCGAATCCCCTCGCCGTCAGGATTTGTCATGAGTGAATCAAAGAACTTACAACGTCTGCCCACCCGTATAGCCGATGTCGGCGGCATCCCCATCCACCGAGCCATTCCTCAGGCCGCGCTGCGCAAAGTAGGGGCCTGGTGCTTCCTCGACCACGCCGGCCCGGCCGTCCCCCCTCCTCCCGGCATGCAGGTCGGGCCCCATCCTCACATCGGCCTGCAGACTTTCACCTGGATGATCGAGGGAGAGGTACTGCACCGCGACAGCCTGGGCAGCGAGCAGATCATCCGCCCCGGCCAGGTCAATCTGATGACGGCCGGCCACGGCATTGCCCACTCCGAAGAAGCCCAGACACTGGGCGTGCATGCAGCCCAGTTGTGGATTGCCTTGCCCGACAGCCATCGCCATATCGCGCCCCGCTTCCAGCATTACCCCGACCTACCCAGGACCGAGATCGGCGACTTTGCCGTGACCGTGCTGGCCGGTGAAGCCCTCGGTCTGGCGGCCCCCGCAGAAGTCCACTCCCCGCTGATGGGCGTGGACCTTCTGGCCTGCGGCACGGCTGGCCAAGCGTGCGCCACCATGCCGCTGCGCGCCGACTTCGAGCATGCGGTGATGAGCCTGTCAGGCGAGGTGAAGGTTGAAGGCCAGGTGTTGCCCTCGCAGGAGCTGATCTACCTGCCCGTGGGCACGCAGGAAGTGCAGCTGGAATGCACGCCCGGCAGCCGCCTCATCATCATCGGAGGCGAACCCATGGATGAGGCCATCTTGCTGTGGTGGAACTTTGTGGCCCGCACCACCGAAGAGATGCAACAGGCCCAGCAGCAATGGGAGGCAGAGGCGGCCACCGATGCGGAGCTCGTCAACGGCCAGCCACGCCGTTTTGGCAAGCCCGTGGCTTCGCCTCTGAAGTCGTTGCACTCTCCCTCACTGGCTGGCGTCAGCCTGCGCGCCTCCAGATAATCCTGCCGGCGCTTATTCAATTCGCACCAATTTGGTGCGAATTGAATTTCTCAAAAAGAAAAATAAAAGCATCTTTGCAAGTTTTTGATGAATTTTGAAAGCTTTTAGAGGCAACGCACTCTCTTCAAGAGAAGGCAAGCCAGACGTTATGCATGAAACGTTTGGACTCATGCACACCAAGCTTTCATAATCGAGCCAACGCCCTGGCCACGAGAATGCGACCGCCGCTTTTCGTCCGGGGCGTTGCCACGTCCTGCCCAACTCAACTTTGCAAAGAAAGCCGATCAATGCGTCAAGAACATGACTTCATTGGCATCAAAACCATCCCTCCCGACGCGTATTGGGGTGTTCATTCCGCACGCGCAGTGGAGAACTTCCCCATCACCGGTCACTCGGTCGCGCACATGCCCGAGCTGATCCGCGCGTTTGCCTTTGTCAAAAAGGCAGCGGCCCAGGCCAATCTGCAGTTTGGCGCCATCAATCTCAAACAAGCCACCGCCATCTCCCAAGCCTGCGATGATCTGATTTCCGGCCAGCTGCACGAGCAGTTTGTAGTCGATGTGATCCAGGGCGGCGCCGGCACCTCCACGAATATGAACGCCAATGAGGTGATCGCCAACCGTGCACTTGAGCACCTGGGATTGCCCAAAGGCACTTACGATGTGATCCACCCCAATGATCATGTCAATGCTTCGCAGTCCACCAACGACTCCTACCCCACAGCCGTCAAGCTTGCCACCTACGCTGGCATCCAGAAGCTGCTGATCGCCCTGGCCGAGTTGCGCTCTGCTTTCGAAGCCAAGGCCGGCGAATTCGCCCATATCCTGAAAATCGGCCGCACACAATTACAAGATGCCGTGCCCATGACTTTGGGCCAGGAGTTTTCCGCTTTTGCTGCCATGATCGCCGACGATGAAAAGCGTCTGCGCGAATCCGCCTATCTGATGACCGAGGTGAACATGGGTGGCACGGCCATCGGCACCGGCATCAACGCTCCCGTAGGCTACGCCGGCGCCGTGACCAAGGCCTTGGCTGAAATTTCGGGCGTCCCCGTCGTCAAAGCCGGCGATCTGATCGCCGCCACGGGAGATACCGGCGCCTTTGCCGACATTTCCGGCATCTTGAAGCGTGTTGCAGTCAAGCTCTCCAAGATCAGCAATGACCTGCGCCTGCTCTCCTCGGGCCCTCAAGCAGGAGTGGCAGACATCAAGCTGCCGGCGCGCCAGGCCGGCTCATCCATCATGCCCGGCAAGGTGAATCCCGTGATTCCCGAGGTAATGAACCAGGTCTGCTTTGAAGTGATAGGCAACGATGCCGCCATCACCATGGCCGTGGAAGCCGGCCAATTGCAGCTCAACGCCTTCGAGCCGCTGATGGCCTGGGCTCTGCATAAAAGCCTCAGCCACCTGAGCAGCGCCTGCAAGACGCTGCAAGTCAACTGCGTGGAAGGCATTGTGGCCAATGAAGCGCTGCTGGATTCCCGCATTGCCGAGTCGGTGACGCTGGTGACGGCGCTGAACCCTCTGATCGGCTACGAAAAGGCCGCCAAAATTGCCAAGACCGCCATTGCCAACGGCAAGCAGATTGCCGTGGTGGCGGAAGAATTGGGCATCATGAGCCGGACCGAAATGAACAAGCTGCTGGTCGCCGACAAGCTGACCCAGGCCGGCGCATTGACCGCTGTATAAGCGCACTCTTTATCGACAATGCAAAAGGGCATGTTCGCCATGAACATGCCCTTTTTGGTTGATATGCTTTTAATAGCTTGGTATGCCTATATTCAAAGGGCAGGAAGCCAAAAACGCTTCATATTCAAGCCACTGCGGCATTCTCGTCACTGGGGTCATCCACGCCGCGCACGCTTTCACGCAGATTTTTGTCCTTGAGCTTGCCAAGATCGGTCTCCACCGCGCGTTTGAGCTTTTCAATCGCTGCGCTGAAGGCCTCCTTGACCTTTTCGGCTTCCGCATTCACTGCGATGGGGGGGGCGACCTGTGGCCCGGGTTTCGAGCACACAGCGTTTGCCTGGGCCGCCCGTGGTCTTGAGGGCATCAACGCCCGTGAGGAAGACCTCCACACGCACCACATACTCCTTCAGGCGGGCCAGCTTGGCATTGATCTCCTCCTGCGCCCATTGAGCCAGAGACTCTCCACCCTGGATGGAATCGTCGGCATGAACCTGTACTTGCATGCAAATCCTCCTAGTCACCAAATGCCGCAACCGCTGCGGCGAAATCTGTAGGGGTGCCATAAAGGCAGGCGAAAACATCGTAACGCCAGAACCTTGTTCTGCCCATCGGGGCTTGTTACGCCAGCAAAGGACAGGGGCTTTGACCATTGTGGAGGCAGCTTCTCCCGGATTTGAAAGAGATAGCAACAAGGGTAGGTTCTATGAGCTTTGCCCTTGAGCCAAAGCAAAAAGTGCCGACCGGTAATTTGCAAAAAGTAAGCGTTTTTACGCCTCGGGCCGTCAGTTAATGCCAGCCTTCGATTCAGGCTCCGCGACAAAGCCGATGCGCGTCAGGCCTGCTGCGTGGGCCCAGCCCATGACCTGCACCACGCGACCATAGGGAACGCTGGTGTCGGCACGCAACTGCACCTCGGCCTGAGGATTGCGCCGCCCCAGCTCTTCCAGTTGCTGCTGCACTGCCGCATCGTCCGCCACGCCCCCCTGAATCCAGATTTCGCCGGTGGGGCTGACCTCCACCATCAAGGCATCGCTCTTGCTCACGGCAGTCTGCTGCACTACTGTTTGCGCCTTGGGCAGTTGCACGCGCAAGGTGGCAGCCAGCATGGGAGCAGCCAGAATGAAGATCACCACCAGCACCAGCATCACATCCACCAGCGGCGTGACATTGATGGTGTTGATCGGAGTTTCCGCCCCCTGACGGCGGCTCATGCGACCGAATGCCATGACGCCATCCTTTATGAAGCATCCACTCCGAACTGGGCATGCAGATCATGGGCAAACCCCTCCAGCACAGCCTCCAGCTGGCTGGCCGAACGCCCGAGCAGGTTATAGGCCAGCACAGCAGGCAAAGCGACAGCCAGACCGGCGGCCGTCATGACCAGGGCTTCACCCACAGGCCCGGCAAGCTGAGCGATATCGACCTGACCGCTGCCCGCCAGCGTTCCCAGTGCATGGTGAATGCCCCAGACCGTACCCAACAGGCCCACAAACGGTGCCGTTGCACCAATGGTGGCGAGCAAGGTCTGGCCCCATTGCAACTGGGTCGATGCCTGACCCAGAGCCTCACGCAGGCTGCGCAACAGCCGCTGCCCCTGCGCCGCGCTTTGTGCCAGAGAGCCTTGCGCTGCCGCTCCGCCCTGCGCCACGGCATCGGCCATGGCCTGCACCAGCCCCTGTCTATCCAGCGCCTTGACCTGCGCCATAGCCTGGACCAGATCGGGCATCTGCCAGAACGCAGCCACGGCCTGCGGCACGCGTCGGCGCGCTACGGCCATAAACCAGAGCTTGTAGAGGATGACCACCCAGCTGAGCACGGACATCAGCAGCATCAAGGCCGCCGTCGCCCATGTGACCGCATCGCCCTCTGCCAGCCATTGCCACATTCCTGCAGACATCGCTCACCTCGCTCCCAGAAATAGCAAGGGGCCGTCACGGCCCCTTTGCAAATTGCGCGGTCAGCGCAGATTCAGCACATCGTACATATCGTACTGGCCAGTCTTTTTGTCGGCCAGATAGGCCACGGCACGCAGGCTGCCGTTGGCATAGCCGGCACGGCTGCTGGACTTGTGCGCGATCTCGATGCGCTCGCCGGTACCGGCAAACAGCACGGTGTGATCGCCCACGATATCGCCGCCGCGCACGGTGGCAAAGCCAATGGTGTCGGCCTTGCGCTCGCCGGTGTGGCCGAAGCGCTCATACACGGCGCGGTCGGCCAGCTTGGTGCCCTGGGCTTCGGCAATCACTTCGCCCATCTTCAGGGCCGTTCCAGAAGGTGCGTCGACCTTGTGCTTATGGTGAGCTTCGACGATCTCGATGTCGTAGCCGCCTTGCTGCAAGGCCTTGGCCGCCATCTCCAGCAGCTTGAAGGTCACGTTCACGCCCACGCTCATATTGGGGGCGAAAACGATGGAAGTCTTTTGGGCAAACTCGGCGATCTGCGTCTTTTGCTCATCCGAGAAGCCTGTGGTGCCGATGACCACGCCAACGCCCAGATCGGCCGCAACGGCCAGGTGCTCCATCGTGCCTTCGGGGCGCGTGAAGTCGATCAGGCAGTCGGCCTTCGACAGGGCTGCGCGCACATCGCTTTCGATCTTCAGCCCGCTGGGCTTACCCAGGAATGCAGAAGGATCGGTGCCGATGGCAGGGCTGTCGGCGCGGTCCAATGCCGCAGCCAGCACGCAGTCGCTGCTGTTCAGAATCGCTTCGATCAGCATATGGCCCATGCGGCCGGAGGCACCCGCCACAGCAACGCGCTGAGGGGTGGAGGAATGGGTGGTGGATGCGGTCATGGCGCTATCACTCGATCAAATGAAAGACGGCAGGATCACATCCACGCCGTCATAAAAAGAGAGCATCCACCGCTTTCTGCAAGCGGGGAACAACCTGTTCTGATGCTTAACGCGATTCCAGCGATGGATAGCTGGTGGCGGCGGGCGGCAGATTGGCCGCAGCCTGCTCGGCTTCGGTGTTATTGCGTGCGGGATATTTGGCCAGCTGGGCTTCGCTGGCTTCCAGCTGCGGAACCTTGGGCGTGCCCTTCATGCCTTTGAGGCTGGCCACGAAATCGGCCTCGGAAGGCATCTCGTCACCTTCGGCGCGCACAAAGGCGTCGCCATTGAAGAAGACGGTGAGCTTGCGGATCTGCGACTCCACACCGGGGCGATTGATGGTGAACACGTATTCCCAGCGATCGCCGTGGAACACGCTGGTCACGAGAGGTGTGCCCAGAATGTCGCGAATCTGCTGGCGGCTCATGCCGGGCTGCAAGGCCTCGACCTGTTCCTTGGACACGAAGTTGCCCTGCACGACATCGACCTTGTAAGGAGTGACGGCATTGGCGACACGGTGCGCGGCGCCATCGATACTGTTGCAGCCGGCCAGTGCCGCTGCGATTGCCAACGTCAGGGCCAGACCTGCGCGGCTACGGACTTGAACATGCATGGGTAATGGCATAGGGATATGATCGGGTTCATTGTAGCGGCAGGCCCCGGAGACACTTGGAGATTCCCTTTATCTGCGTGTAAAGCTTCTCCTTAAACAAGTGAGTCCAGCCTTCCATGTGCCCGTAGTCCACCAAGAGAGCCGACATGAAAAATATTGATGAACTCAAAAGCACGGGCCTCAAAGCCACTTTGCCGCGTCTGAAGATCCTGGAAATCTTCCAGAAGGGCGCCCAGCGTCACATGACGGCGGAAGATGTTTTCCGCGTGCTGCTGGACGAGCGCTCGGACATCGGCCTGGCCACGGTTTACCGCGTGCTGACCCAGTTCGAGCAGGCCGGCATCCTGATCCGCAGCAACTTCGAAAGCGGCAAGGCCGTCTACGAGCTCAACGAAGGTCAGCACCACGACCACTTCGTCTGCACCAGCTGCGGCAAGGTCGAGGAGTTCTATGACGCCGAGATCGAGAAGCGCCAGAACCTGATCGCCAAGGAAAAGGGCTGGGTGATTCAGGATCACTCCATGGCGCTCTACGGCCAGTGCGCCGAATGCGCCACACGCGCCGCCAAGTAAGAACGCAAAACGCGACGGCGAACCCAGGGGGCAGGACATGCAGATGTCTTGCCCTTTTTACATTTGGTGAGGACTTCTTTACATAGCTCCATCAAGCCTCAAACCAAACGCGAGCCGGACTGCGTATGCTGCAGTCATTCCCGCGCTTGAGGAGACCCGGTTCATGCGGCTGCTACCGTTTTCACCTGTCCAGGGCCTGCTCTGTCTGGCAGCCCTCGCATTGACCGCCTGCGCACCGCTGGGCCCCTCATCGAGCCGCCCCAGCCTCGAGGTGCTGCAGACGCTGAGCAGCAGCGCCCTGCCCGACAAGCCCAGCGCGCTGCAAAGCCAGCAATGGCTGGACCGGGTCACCTGGGGCGCCACAGACCATGATGCGGCCCGGCTGCAGCAGCAAGGCCTCACGCGCTGGCTGGCCGCTCAGCTCAGCCCCTCCTCCGCGCCCATGCCGGCCGAGGTGCAGCAGCACATCGACGCCCTGGGCATCAGCCAGAAGCCCATGGCGCAGATCCAGCGCGAAATTGCCGACCAGCGCCTGGCCATTCGCAACAGCCAGGATCCCGAGGAGGCCGCCAAACTGCGCAGCGAGCTGCAACGCCAGCTCAATCAGCTGGGCGGCGAAGCCCAGAAACGCCAGATCTGGCGCGCGCTTTATTCGCCCCACCAGTTGCAGGAGCAAATGACCTGGTTCTGGATGAATCACTTCAACGTCAGCACCCGCAAGGGCGATGTGCGCATGTGGGTGGGCGACTACGAGGAGCAGGCCATTCGCCCCCATGCGCTGGGCAAATTCCGCGAGCTGCTGACGGCCAGCATGCGCCATCCGGCCATGCTGCTGTATCTGGACAATGCCAGCAATGCCGCCGGGCGCATCAATGAAAACTACGCGCGCGAACTGCTGGAGCTGCACACCATGGGCGTGGGCAGCGGCTACACCCAGGCCGATGTGCAGGCCATGGCCCATGTGCTGACCGGTGTGGGCTTCTCCACCCGCGAGGCCGACGCTCCGCCGCCCAAGCTGCGCCCCGAACGCCAGGGCGACTACGTTCGCCATGGCTTCTTCGAATTCAACCCCAATCGCCACGACTACACGCCCCAGGTCTTGCTCGGCAGGCCGCTGGAAAAAAGCGGACTGGCCCAGGTCAACGAGGCAGTAGACCGCATAGTGGCGTCGCCCGTCACTGCGCGCTTCATAGCACGCAAGCTCTGCGTCTATTTTCTTGGCGACAAGCCGCCCCAGCCCGTGGTCGAGCGCACGGCCCAGGCCTTCGAGCGCAGCCATGGCGATATTGCCGCCACGCTGGCGGCCATGCTGAGCGACCCGCAGGCTCAGCAGTTCGGCCAGGGCTTCAAGGACCCGGTCCACTATGTGCTGGGCGCCACACGCCTGGCCTACGACCAGCGCGTGGCCAGCGATGTGGGGCCGGTACAGAACTGGCTCAACCAGCTGGGCCAGCCGCTATACGGCCACGAAACACCCGACGGCTACCCCGTGACGCAGTCGGACTGGTCCAGCTCCGGCCAGATGAATGCCCGCTTCGAGGTGGCAAGGCAGATTGGCAGCCGCGGCGCGCTGCTGTTCCGCAGCAGCCCGCAGCAGCCGCTGGAGAAGCCGCCCTATCCCGACCTGGACAAGCGCAGCAGCGTCCAGGCTCGCGTGCCGGCATTGGGTGCCGCCACACGCGCCGCACTGGCCCAGGCCAGGAATCCGGCGGACTGGAACAGCTTTTTCCTCTCCGCCCCCGAAATGATGTACCGCTAAGGAGGGCAGCCATGCAAAGACGTCAATTTCTCAGCCTCGGCGCTGCCCTGCCGCTGTTCTGCCAGTTGGGCCAAGGTCTGGCCGCCCCCTTGCAAAGCGGCTCGCCCCGTTTTCTGCTGGTCTTCCTGCGCGGCGCCTACGACAGCAACAGCCTGCTGGTGCCAACCCATAGCGACTTCTACTATCAGGCCAGACCCAACATCGCCATTGCCCGCCCGGGATCGGCCGACGGGGCACTGGCCCTGAACCCTCAATGGGGACTGCATCCCACGCTGCAAAGCAGTCTGCTGCCGCTGTACGAACAGGGCCAGGCCTGTTTTGTGCCGTTCGCGGGCAGCAACGACCTCTCGCGCAGCCATTTCGAAACCCAGGACTCGATCGAGCTGGGCCAGCCCCAGGAAGGCGGGAAAAGCTATCAGAGCGGCTTTCTGAACCGGCTGACCCGGGTACTGCAGGCCGACAGCCAGAGCCGGCTCAGCCCCATGGCCTTCACCGCCCAGCTGCCGCTATGCCTGCGCGGCAGCGCCCAGGTGGCGAACATGGCGCTGGCCTCCGTGCGCAAGTCTGCGCTGGACGAGCAGCGCAGCCAGACCATTGCCTCCATGTACCAGGGCTCGGCACTGGAAGCTCCGGTGCGTGAAGGCTTTGCGGTACAGCGTGCCGTGCAGCGCAGCATGCAGGAGGAAATGGACCAGGCCGGGCGCAATGCCATCAGTGCCAAGGGCTTCAGCCTGGTAGCCCAGCGCATGGCGCATCTGATGCGCGAGCAATTCGACCTGGGCTTTGTCGATATCGGAGGCTGGGACACCCATGTCAACCAGGGCGCCGCCAGCGGCAATCTGGCCAACCGGCTCGGCGACCTGAGCCAGGGCCTGGCGACGTTCGCCGAATCCATGGGAGCCGAAACCTGGCGCCATACCGTGGTGGCAGTGATCAGCGAGTTCGGGCGCACCTTCCGCGAAAACGGCAACAAGGGCACGGACCACGGCCATGGCACGGCTTACTGGTTTCTCGGCGGCGGCCTCTCGGCCCAAGCCGGCGGCAAGGTGCTGGGCGAGCAGATCGAAGTCACCGAAAAAGCGCTGTTCCAGAACCGCGACTACCCCGTGCTCAACGAATACCGCTCCCTGCTCGGCGGCCTGTTTGCGCGTATGTACGGCTTGAACACAGCGCAGCTGCAGCAGATCTTTCCGACGTCCCAGCCAGGCAGGCTGCAGCTGGTCTAGAACGACTCGCCGCTTTCCATGGCGCGGCGGTGGCGCATCACGAATTCCTGGTAAGTGTCGATGCCGCGCAGCTGCAAAATGGCATTGCGCACTGCGGCTTCCACCAGCACGGCAATGTTTCGGCCCGCCACCACCTGAATCACCACCTTGCGCACGGGCACGCCCAGCACGTCCTGGGTCAGCGGCTCGGCGGGCAGGCGCTCGTATTCGCGCTCCATGGTTTCCTTGCGCACCAGGTGCACGATGAGCTTGAGCCGCATCTTGCGACGCACTGCCGTCTCGCCAAAGATGGCACGAATATCGAGCAGGCCGATGCCGCGCACTTCAAGCAGGTTCTGCAGCAGCTCGGGGCATTTGCCTTCGACCGTGGTCTGGTTGATGCGATACAGGTCCACCGCATCGTCGGCCACCAGACCGTTGCCGCGCGTGACCAGCTCCAGCCCCAGCTCGCTCTTGCCCAGGCCCGATTCGCCCGTGATCAGCACGCCCATGCCCAAAATATCCATGAACACGCCGTGCATGGTGATGCGATCGGCGAAATGCTTGGACAGATAGGCACGCAGCACGTCGATGACAAAGGCCGACTGCTCCTTGGTGGAGAACAGCGGGATATGCGCGCGCTCGCACATGGAGATCAGCTCGTCGGGAGCGTCCTGGCCGTCGGCCAGCACCAGCACCGGCGGCTCCAGCGTGACGATGCGGGCAATGCGGCGCAAGCAGTCTTGCGAGGTGGCATTGGTCAGATAGGCGATTTCACGCTCGCCCAGCACCTGCAGACGGTAGGGGTGGATGTAGTTGAGATAGCCCACCAGATCGGCACCCGAGCGGGCCGAGCGCACGGCCATCTCGTCAAAGCGGCGCTCGGAGGCGCCCAGCCCCGCTATCCACTGCCAGCGCAGGCTGGAGTTGCGAAATGCCTCGAACAGTACGTCGGCACTGATGGCGCTGGGTCTCATGGCAAGGCCCTGTCAGTCAAAAAGAAGGGCCAGAACTCATGCCTGGGAGGTGATGGAGGACTGCCAGCTGTCGATCATGCCGTGCAGCTGCTGCGCATCGGTGGACGACTTCAGGCGCTCGCGCAACTGGCTGTCGCTGAGCAGCTCGGCGATCTCGGAGAGGATTTCCAGGTGCTTTTGCGTCGCCGCCTCGGGCACCAGCAAAAAGATCAGCAGGCCGACCGGCTGCTCATCGGGCGCATCGAAGCCGATGGGGTTGGCCAGCTGGAACACTGCCGCCATGGGAGCCGTCAGGCCCTTGATGCGGCCATGGGGAATGGCAACTCCATGCCCCAGACCGGTAGAGCCCAGGCGTTCGCGTGCGAACAGGCTATCGGTGATCAGGGCACGAGACAGACCATGCAAGCTCTCAAAGAGCAAACCCGCTTCCTCGAAAGCGCGTTTCTTGCTGGTGACATCAACGCTCACAAGCACTTGAGCGGCGGGAAGGATAGAAGCTAGGCGATTCATGGTGTGATCAACAATTATGCACCGCAGCGCTGAAAACCGTGGGGAAACCCTGATCACCATCAAAAACCGCCCCGTAGGGCGGCGCTTTTAGCGTTGTAACAAGGCGACAGCCCTGCAACAAACCGGCGCAAAAGCTAGGTTTGCGCCTCGCTTTCATCAAGCTGACACCTGCGCCAGCTGCAAGCCCCCGGAGTCCAGTCGCTTGGCTGTGGCACGCGGGCCTTGTTGACGAGTCTTGTAGCGCATCACCACACGGTCGAGTTTGTCGGCAAGGACGTCCACGGCGGCATAGAGGTCGAAATGCTGCGTCTCCACGAACAAGTCTTGCCCTTTCACGCGCACCGTGCAACCGGCGCGCTGTCGTTTGTCTTTTTCCTTTTGCTTGTGGACTGTGAGCAGTACCTTCACGTCCACAACCTGATCGAAGTGCCTGAGAATGCGTTCCAGCTTGGCCATGACATAGCTGCGCAGCGAGGGAGTGACCTCCAGGTGATGCCCGCTAATCGTCAAATTCATAACAAAACACTCCTTAGCTCTCGGTGAAATCACTGCGGTTTCACAGCGCCTGATGGCTGTGCCGCAGCCTGGCAGTTCGGAATGCGCATTCGTCTTTGCTGTGAACCCACTATGCGCCCGCCCCACGCCAAAGGCAACGAAATGACCGTGATAGCGCAGGCTCGCCAGGGGCCTTGTTTGTCGGTTTGATGACAGGCGGTTTTGACGCCACAATGAGTGGCTTTGGCCCGCATGCAAGGGATACGCCGGCATGCCCCAGGGCCTCGATCGCAGCAGGCGCGCACTGGCAAAGACCGTGACCGTCCAAACCCCTGCCTGCGCCATTAAAATCGCGTTTTTACGCAGCCGCCTCTCGGGCCTGCGACGCTGGCAGCCCCTTGGGCTTTCAGGCGCCTGCTGACCGACTGCACGCCTGAATTGCCTGACAGCCCTATCTCGACCATGACCACCCAGCCCTCCGCCCTGCATACCTCCAACATTGCCTCGCTGCCCCTGCTCGCACGTGGCAAGGTCCGCGACAACTACGCCGTGGGCGACGACCGCATCCTGATGGTGGCCTCCGACCGCCTGTCCGCCTTTGACGTGATCATGGGCGAGCCCATCCCCGGCAAGGGCGTGCTGCTGACGCAGATGGCGCTGTTCTGGTTCGACAAGCTGGGCCATATCTGCCCCAACCACCTGACCGGCGAAGCGCCCGAGTCCGTGGTCAAGCCCGAGGAAGTCAAGCAAGTCGAAGGCCGCTCCATGCTGGTCAAGCGCCTCAAGCCCGTGCTGATCGAAGCCGTGGTGCGCGGCTATCTGGCCGGCAGCGGCTGGAAGGAATACCAGGAATCGCAATCGGTCTGCGGCGTGAAGCTGCCCGCCGGCCTGACCAACGCGGCCAAGCTGCCCGAGCCCATCTACACCCCCGCGGCCAAGGCCGAAATGGGTGACCACGACGAGAACATCACCTACGAGCGCACTGTGGAAATGGTGGGCGAGCAGCTCGCGGCCCAGATCCGCGATACCGCCATCCGCATCTACAAGGAAGCGGCCGAGATCGCGCTGACCAAGGGCATGATCATTGCCGACACCAAGTTCGAGTTCGGCCTGACCGAAGACGGCACCCTGGTTCTGATGGACGAGGTGCTGACCCCCGACAGCTCGCGCTACTGGCCCGTGGAAGGCTACGAGGACGCACTGGCCAAGGGCGAGAACCCTCCCAGCTACGACAAGCAGTTCGTGCGCGACTGGCTGGAGCAGGCCCAGGTCAACGGCAAGGCCTGGGACAAGAAGGCTCCCGCGCCCCGCCTGCCCAAGGAAGTGATCGACAGGACGGCGGCCAAGTACCGCGAAGCGCTGGATCGCCTGACCGCCTGAGCGATCGGTGCCAAGCAGACAAAAGGCCCCCGGAACAGAAATCCGGGGGCCTTTTTATTTTGATAGCAGCTTGCGCTTTCAGAAAGAGGATTTCAGCCTGAAATAATTATGAAATCCTTTATGAGCATGTGCTGACAGCTATATTTTTAGTGGTGATGGCCGTGACCACCGTGCACATGCTTGTGGGCGATTTCTTCTTCGGAGGCCGCACGCACCTCGTTGACCACCGCGCTGAAGCGCAGCGCAAACCCGGCCAGAGGGTGGTTGCCGTCGAGCAGCACCACGGGGCCCTTGATCTTCACCACGTTGTAGATCTGGGGCAGGCCCTGGTCGTTGGTGCCGCGCAGCTGGCCGCCCACCTTCACGCCTGCAGGGAACTCGCCCTTGGGAATGGTGCGCTTGAGGCTTTCGTCGCGCTCGCCGAAGGCGTCCGCCACGGCCAGGTCCACAGTCACGACATCGCCTTTTTGCTTGCCGTCCAGAGCAGCTTCGACCTTGGCGAAGATGTTGTCATAGCCGCCGTGCAGATAGGCCACATCGCCCTTGTCCAGCAGTTTGACGGCCACGCCGCCCGCGAGCAGCTCGTGAATCTTGTAGTTGATGGTGACGGCAGTGTCTTTGGTGATGTTCATGACAATGGATTTCGAGTGGGGCGGTGCCTGAACCCGAGTCAGGCATCGCGCAAAGCTGCCATTGTCGGCGACTCGGGCTATTCCAGTGTCACGCCCGTGGCCTTAACCACGCCGCGCCATTTGTCCACGTCGGCACGGATCTGCTGCGCGAAGACCTCGGGCCTGCTGGCCACGGGCTCGGCGCCCAGGCTGCGCAGCTGCCGCGCCACCTCCGGGTCGCGCACGGCCTGGGCAACGGCGGTCTGCAGCGTATCCAGCACCGCCTTGGGCGTTCCCGCCGGAGCCAGCAGGCCGAACCAGCCCGAGACCTCGTAGCCGGGCACGCTTTCGGCGACGGTGGGAATGTCTGCCGCCCCGGGCCAGCGCTGTGCCGTGGTCACGGCCAGCGCCCGCAGCTTGCCGCTGCGCACAAAGGCGATGGTGGAGGGCAGATTGTCGAAGCCGGCCTGTATCTGCCCGCCCATGAGATCGGTGAGCATGGGCGATGCGCCCTTGTAAGGCACATGGGTCATGTCCA
This sequence comes from Comamonas sp. wu1-DMT, assembly GCF_040187805.1. NCBI lineage: Bacteria > Pseudomonadati > Pseudomonadota > Betaproteobacteria > Burkholderiales > Comamonadaceae > Comamonas > Comamonas sp. wu1-DMT. The sequence goes on along the minus strand of NZ_JBANEM010000009.1, from coordinate 130,937 downwards.
CGCCCGCCATCATCTTGAGCAGCTCGGCGCTCATGTGCGGAGAGCCGCCTGGACTGGTCGAGCCGAAGTTGATCTGTCCGGGCCTGGCCTTGGCCAGCGCCAGCAACTCGCCCAGGGTGCGCGCGGGGACGCTGGGATGGACCACGATGATGTTCGGCGTGCTCGCCACAACGGTGACGGGCGCGAAGTCCTTGACGGCGTCATAGGGCAGGTTCTTCTGCAGCGCCGAATTGATGCCGTGCGAGCTGGCCGTTCCCATGACCAGGGTGTAGCCGTCGGCTGCGGCCTGGGCCACGGCAACCGAGCCTATGGCACCGCTGGCGCCAGCCCGATTCTCGACGACGAAGGGCTGGCGCAGCCGCTCGGACAGCTGGGCCGCCGCCAGCCGCGCGATGATGTCCGTGGTGCCTCCTGCCGGATAGGGCACGACGATGCGCACGGGCTTGGCGGGATAGGCCGGGGCCTGCGCGAAGGCGACGGCCGTGCAGGCCGCCATGGCCAGCGCGGCGGCGGCAGCCAGGGCGCGAAACAGATGCGAGGTCATTGCGGTGTCTCCTGGTGGTGTTTTATGGAATATGCGGCGGATGCCCGTACTGGATGTCGGTGCCAGTTCAGCCCGGTGCACGGCGGCGTAGCAGCGGCGCCAGCGCAGCGGGGACGAGCAGCTCGAAGCCCAGGATCGCCGCCGACAACGCCTTGCCGTAGTTGTCCACCGACAGGCTGCGCGAGACGCCGCCGCCCAGTGCACCGTGCGCCACGAAGTTCAGCGCGTGCAGGTTATCGGCCTCGTAGCGCAGCACCTCGCCGGTGATGGCCCGGCCATGAAAGGCCTTGAAGCGTTCGGCGCTCAGCTGCTGCTTGAGCAGCGCATAGAGCTCGGGCTCGTAGGCAAACACGGCGATGTTGGAGGTATTGCCCTTGTCGCCCGAGCGCGTATGCGCCACCTGCTCCAGCGGCACCCGGATGTCCTGGTTCATGTCCTGCATGCTTTGCTCCCCTGTTCAGCTCGTGAAGTAGTCGATATGCGCCGTCACCTGCTCGCGCGGCACCAGCGAGGACCACACGCCTATCACCTCGCGCGTGCGTTCCTGGTGCGGCACGCGCTTGCCGGTGTGGGCAATCCCCGAGACCGCCATGCCGTCCACTTCGCGCCCCACCTTGACCGCCTCCTCGCGCGACCGGGTGCGTGCCGCCACGCGCACGGCCACTTCATAGGGCTCGGGCGCATTCGCCGGCGTGGCAGCGCCATGCACGGCATTCAGGCCCAGGAAGTCGATGCGTACCTCCTCGGCATCGAGCTTCACGATGCGCAGGCGCTCCTCCAGGATGCGCTTGGCAAGTTGGGCGCGGCGCAGTGCGCCGGGGCCGGCATAGAAGAACATGTCCTCGCCGATGAAGCCCTCGGTGCACCCCATGGAAACCTTCAGCGTGGGTGTGCGCGGCTTGCCCGTGAGCCCCGTCACGCGCACGCGGTCCGGCGCCAGCTGCTCGATGCGGGCCTGCGTGAAGTCGACCACCACATCGGGCGTGATGTAGTTCGCCGGGTCGTGCACCTCGTAGAGCATCTGCTCCTTGACAGTCTGCAGGCTGATCATGCCGCCCGTGCCTTCCACCTTGGACAGGGTCACGCCGCCTTCGGCATCGACCTCGGCGATGGGAAAGGCCAGGTTCCAGGGCTCGGGCACGTCCTTGAGGCCCGGGTCTGCAAAATATCCCCCGGTGACCTGGGCCCCGCACTCCATCAGATGGCCTATCGCGCTGCCAGCACCTACGCGCTCGTGGTCCAGCAGGTCCCAGCCGAACTCATGCACCATGGGAGCCAGGAACAGCGAAGGGTCGGCGACGCGGCCCGTGACCACGATCTGCGCACCTTCCGCCAGAGCGTCAACGATGGGAGCGGCCCCGAGATAGGCTTCGGCCGAGATCAGCGAGTGGGCAATGCTCTGCGTGGGGGCTCCGGTCTCCAGGATGGTGGGGGCCAGCGACAGCACGCGGTCGGTGATCAGGCTGCCGCCCACGGCCGCCACCTTGACGCCGGTGATACCCAGCTCACGCAGCAACTCGACGATGCGCCGTGCCGCGCCCTGCGGGTTGATCCACCCCTGGTTGGAGATGATGCGCGTGCCCTGGCGCATGCAGGCAGGCAGCACGGCGCGCATGCGGTCGTCGAGATAGGTGTCGTAGCCCGGGAAGGACGGGTCGCGCCGGGCCCTGACCTGCGCGGCCGAGACCGTGGCCTCGGCCATGGTCTCGAAGCACAGGTAGTCGAGCCGACCATGCTCGGCATTGAGGGCGGCGGGCTCGATCCGGTCGCCCCACCACGCGGCTCCCGCGCCTATGCGCAGGATCTTGCTGTCATTCATTACGCTTGTCTCCGTTGTTCCCCCAGACCGGGGGCTGAAACCATTCTGTACAGTCGTTTTTCAAGAGACAACGCATGCGCGCGCACAGCGCATGTGAATCAATTTCACAGGAGGCGAAGACCTTAGATGGACCAGTTCGGCGAGATGACGGTATTCCTGCGTGTGATCGAGGAAGGCAGTTTTTCCGGTGCCGGCAGAAGGCTTGAGCTGTCGCCTTCGGCGGTGAGCAAGCTCATCGCGCGCATGGAGGCACGCCTTGGTGTGCGGCTGTTCGAGCGGATTGCCGGAGCCATACGCCTGACCCAGGAAGGCGAGCACTTTCGCATCGCCAGCCAGCGCGTGGTGCAGGCCATGGAGCAGGCCGAGGCCTGTGTGCGCGTGGCCGATGCCGAAATCTCGGGCACGGTACGCATCCATACGGCGCTGACCACGGCCAAATACCTGGTGGCGCCGCGCCTGCACCTGCTGCTGGACCGGCACCCGCGCCTGCACCTGGACTTCGTCCTTGGCACGGAGCGCGGCGACTTCGTGCGCCAGGGCATAGACGTCGCCATCCACAGCGGCCGGCCTACGGAGCAGACGCTGATCGGTCGCCCGTTGATGCTCAGGCCCTGGGTGATAGCCGCAGCGCCACAGTACCTCCAGCGCTTCGGCCATCCCGAGCAGCCCGAGGACCTGCTGCAGCACCGCTGCCTGAACTTCACCATACGCACGCAGTGGAACCGCTGGACCTTCCACGAGGAAGGCGGACTCAAGACCATAGACATCCCCAGCCACATCGGAGCCAACCAGGGCGAGCTGCTGCGCAGCCTGGCATTGCTGGGCCATGGCGTGGTGCGGCTGGCCCACTTCCATATCGCCGCCGACCTGGAGCGCGGAACCCTGGTGCCGTTGCTGCAGCAGTTCCAGGAGCGCAGCGAGGACGACCGCTTCTACCTGCTGTATCCGCGCGGCAGATCGCTGGCACCGCGTGTGCGTGCCGTGTTGGATTTCCTCGCAGGGGAGTTCTGCTGAGCGGATGCCCCCAGGCATTGCCGCGCACATTCAAGCAGGCTGCGCCCCCTTGGATCTGGGCACCGCCCGCAGGGACGCAGTCCATGCCCGCGAACACGAACACGAGCAATACCGGCATGGCCGCTGCTCAGGGAGCTGGGCTGCACGCCGGAGGCTGCCAGCTTCAGGCCCTGAGCCGTATCAGGCCCGGGGAGGCTGCTCGTCGACGTCGGCCCCTGGGTAGCGCGCAAAGCGGCGGTTCTCGCTGCCATGCACCGGATCACTGTCCTTCCAGGGCCAGCCGCCGAACTGGGTGCGGCGGTAGTCCTGCATGGCCTGCATGATCTCCTCCTGCGTGTTCATCACAAAGGGGCCGTATTGCGCCACCTTCTCGCCGATCGGCTTGCCCTGCAGCAGCACCAGCTCTGCACTGACATCGCCGGTGTTGACCAGCTCCAGCTCGCGCTGAGCGTCGACATGCATGGCCAGATGTCCGTTCACGGCTTCGCCACCCACAGTCATGCTCTTGCCTACGAAGAAGTAGAGCATGCGGTGAGTTTGGTCACCGGCTGCCCTGGGCAGGGTCCAGCGGGCACCGGGCTCCAGCTCCAGCGTCCAGATGGCCACATCGCTGTCGGCCTGGGAGGCCCAGGATTCGGGTGGAGGCGGCAAGGCCTTGTCCGCACCGTCCAGGGCACCAGCCACGACGGTCACGGTGGTTTTGCGGCCCGCCGCATCGCTGAAGCTCAGGCGCGGGATCTGCTCGTTCCAGAACATGGTGAAATGGGGCTCCACCATCTTGTTCTTCGCAGGCAGGTTCAGCCAGATCTGGAACAATTCCAGCGGATTGGGCTTGTCGCTGTTCAGCAGCGGGAACATCTCCGAATGCTGGATGCCCTTGCCGGCCGTGAGCCACTGCACATCGCCTCCGCCAAAGCGTGCGGCTGCGCCCAGCGAGTCCGCATGGTCGATGCGGCCCTTGCGCACCAGGGTCACGGTCTCGAAGCCGCGATGCGGGTGGCCCGGAAAGCCCGGAATCGGCTCGCCGTGGTACATGGAGAAGCCGTTGCGGGCGCTGAAGTCGCTGCCCATCTCGCGTCCCTCGAACTCCACGGCCTGCACGCCCATCTTGCCGTTGCTGGCCGGATAGCTGTCATCGTGGTGAGCGCAGAACAGAAAGGGATCCAGGCAGGGCCAGCGCGGCCCCAAGGGGGCGCTTTCCAGAATGGGTTGGCGATTCGTGGTCATGGAGTTCTCCTCTTGAGAGGCCACTGCCAGTTGCAGGGCCCTAAGTCTCGAAGATAAGGCCAGCCCACGGGTTTGAAAGACATCACCGCTGGGACAGTACTTGCCGCTTTTGCAACAGCGGCAAGCCCATACTGCCCTGGTCGGCGCTCAGCCGCGCGGCGGAATGTTCAGACCTTTTTGCGTCGCCGGGCGGGCCATGAAGGCCTTGAGCACGCGCTGCAGCTCCGGAAACCCGTTCCAGCCCACCAGCTCGGCGGCGTTGTAGCCGTTCTCGTCGACCATATTGCGCACCCAGGGCCAGATGGCGATATCGGCAATCGTGAGCTGCGCGCCCATGATCCACTCGCGGCCCTGCATGCGCTGCTCCAGCACGCCCAGCAGGCGTTTGGACTCGTTGATATAGCGGTCGCGCGGGCGCTTGTCCTCGAAGTCCTTGCCCGCGAACTTGTGGAAGAAGCCGACCTGGCCGAACATGGGTCCCACGCCGCCCATCTGGAACATCAGCCACTGCAGCGTCTCGTAGCGCGCCGCGGGGTCTGCGGGCAGCAGCGGGCTGCCGCTCTTCTCGGCCAGATAGATCAGGATGGCCGCCGACTCGAACAGCGCCAGTGGCTTTCCGCCCGGGCCTTGCGGGTCGATGATGGCGGGAATCTTGTTGTTGAGAAAAGTGCCGACAAACTCTGGTGTGAGCTGGTCATTGGTCTGGAAGCTGACAAGGTGCGCCTCGTAGGGCAGCTGCATTTCCTCCAGCGCAATCGATACCTTCACGCCGTTGGGCGTGGGCAGCGAGTAAAGCTGGATGCGCTCGGGGTGCTGCGCGGGCCATTTGCGGGTCACGGAAAAATCGGCGAGGACTTGGGGTTGCGTCATGGGTTTCCTTCGGAGCGTGTTGGCAATCTCTGCGGCCCCGCAAGGGGGTGGCAGCGTGACCTGGTAAGCCACGACACAGAGCGCCCGAGCATCCTAACGGTTGTCATGCGGCCTTGCAGGCAGCGCTGCCGATGGCTGGGATGGCCAGATGCGGGTACGCAGATTCCCTCATCGAAGACGGCGCTTCAGCGGGTGATATTGGGTGTCTACAAGAAGTGAACACGGAGATATGACATGCATCAGCTTCCTGGGAGGCCCGATTCTTTTCTCACCGGCGCAAAGACGCCTGCTTGCGCTTTGCTGAACCGGCGACAAGTGCTGAGCCTAGGCGCTACCGCGCTGGCTGCAGGGCTGATGCTGGCCAGCGGTGCGACCGCTGCCGCAGGCTTTCCGGAGCGCGCCGTGACGGTCGTCGTGCCGTATTCGCCGGCCGGAGGCGTGGACATCGTGACCAGGCTGGTCACCACGCCCATGGCGGAGTTTCTGGGTCAGTCCATCGTGGTGGAAAACAAGCCCGGAGGCGGCACGAATATCGGCATGGCGACAGTGGCACGCTCCGCGCCCAATGGCTATTCGCTGCTGACGGCCTCGAACACGCTGACCACCAACAAGGCGCTGTACTCCAAGCTCAGCTTCGACCCCGCGACCGACCTGATTCCGGTAGGGCGCATCGGCGAGGCGCCACTGGTGGTCGTGGTCAACGCCAAGTCACCGTACAAAAGCCTGGCCGAACTGATTGCAGCGGGCAAGGCCAAGCCCGGCGCCCTGTCCTATGGCACGGCAGGCGTGGGCAGTTCGGGCCATATGGCGAGTGCCTTGCTGGAAAAAGCCGGGCAGTTCAAGGGCGTTCATATTCCCTACAAGGGTGGCTCCACCGCCGTGACGGATCTGCTGGGCGGGCGTCTGGACTTCATGGCGATCAACCCACTGGAAGTCGCGGGTCATGTGAACAGCGGCAACCTGCGCGCACTGGCGGTGCTCAACAAGAATGGCTCGCGCCTGCTGCCTCAGGTGCCGACTGCGCGCTCCCTGGGCGTGGATGTGCAAGCTACCGTATGGTGGGGCCTGGTAGCGCCCAAGGGAACGCCCGAGGCCGTGATCCAGACGCTGAACGCTGCACTCAACAAGGCGCTGACCACGCCTGCGGTCACCCAGACGCTGGCCGATATGGGTGCAACGCCCCTGGGAGGAACACCGGCTCAGTTCGGCAGCTTCATCCAGGCCGAAACCCGGGAACTCGGCGACGTCATCCGAGCCGCCGATATTCGCGCGGACTGATGCCGGCGAAGGCCGCCCTAGCGCAGCAACTGCCAGAACATCTGCACGCAGGGTGACGGCGCCTGCTGCATGCTGACCAACGCGATGCGCGAATGGCGCGCGGCGTCGGCCAGCGGCTGCAGCACCACGCCGGGCGGGCAGATGCGCTCATAGACGCTGGGCACGATGGACAGACCCAGGCCTGCGGCCACCAGCGCCAGCATGGTCGAGGTCTCGCGTGCCGGCTGGGCGATGCGCGGCACAAAGCCGGCCTCGCTGCACAGCGCCAGAATATGTTCGTGCAGACCACCGCCGAGCACGGCCGGGTGCAGCACAAAAGGCTGGTCGGCCAGGCTGCTCAGTGCCAGTGCTTCGCCCGCAGCCGCCTTGGCATGTGCCACCGGCAGGGCCAGCTTCAGCTCATCGCGCCACAGCGTCTGCTCCCTAATCGGCACGGGGATGCGAAACGTCGGCGAGGGACGCATGAAGCCGATGTCGATCTGTCCCGTCGTCAATGCCGCGATCTGCTCGCCCGTGGTCATATGCTGCAGATCCAGCTCCACCTGCGGGTGACGGCTGCGAAAGTCGCGCAACATGGTGGAGAACTCGTCAAACAGCGGCACCGATGCCGTGAAGGCGATGCGCAAACGCCCCGCCAGGCCATGGGCTGCCATGCGCACCAGCTCGCCCGCCTGCTGATGCAGTTCCACGATCTGCCGCGCCTTGTCCTGCAGCAGCAGGCCTGCCGGCGTCAGCGCCACGGCGCGGCGCGAGCGCTCGAACAACTGCGCCCCCATCTCCTGCTCCAGCAGACGGATCTGCTGGCTCAGCGGGGGCTGGCTCATATGCAAGCGCTGGGCCGCACGGCTGAAATTCAGCTCCTCGGCCACAGCCAGAAAACAGGTCAGACGGCGCAAATCCATAGGACGATTTTCGTATCAAGTCCAGACGCAAACGGTATTGGACGCAAAGGCCGCAGCTTTTCACAATCCGGTCAGCCGCAGCAGCCATGACAAAAGTAGCTGCCTGCGTTGATTCCAAAAGGGTTCAAGGCCTATCCCGCCCGCCCAATACAGAGAGACATTGATGAAGCCGTTTCCCCTTTTCACCGTTCGCCGAGCCCTGCTGATCAGCGCTGTGGCGCTGGCCGCAGGCTGCGCCCAGCAGCCAAGCAGCACGCCCAAGGAGCCTGTGCGTCTCATGACCTCGGGCGGCTTCACCGCAGCGCACAAGCTGCTGGCGCCTCAGTTCACGGCCCAGACCGGCCTGGCGGTGGAGTCGGCCTATGGCTCCTCCATGGGGGCCTCGCCCACCTCCATTCCCAATCGCCTGAGCAAGGGCGAGAAGGCCGATGTGGTGATTCTGGCGCGCGGTGCGCTCGACGATCTGGCCGCCAAGGGCCTGGTGCGCAACGGCACCCAGATCGACCTGGTGCGCTCGGCCGTGGGCGTGGCCGTGAAGAAGGGTGCCCCCATCCCCGACATCAGCAGCGAGGACAAGCTGCGTCAGGTGCTGCTCAACGCCAAGAGCATTGCCTATTCGGCCAGCGCCAGCGGCACTTACTACGAAACCCAGATGCTCAAGAAACTCGGCATTCACGACCAGGTCATGCCCAAGAGCAGGAAGATCGTGACCGAGCGCGTGGGCACCATCGTGGCGCGAGGCGAGGCCGAAATCGGCCTGCAGCAGGTCAGCGAACTGCTGCCCATCGAGGGCATCAGCTATGTCGGCACCCTGCCCGATTCGGTGCAGCACTACACCATCTTCTCGGCCGGCACGGCCAGTACCTCAACCAACCCGCAGGGGCTGGAGCAACTGCTCAAGTACTACACCTCGCCAGCCGCCGCCAAGACGATTCGTGACACCGGCCTGGAGCCCGTCGCCAAGCCCCGCTGAGCGCCGCATGACCCCGAAAAAAAGCCCGCCAGGCATACGCCTGCGGGCTTTTTTGTCGCCTGGCAGCTCAGCGCTTGCTGCCCGCGCTGGCCTTCTGCACCAGTGCCACTGTCAGCCCCTGGGCGGTGACGGTGATGGCGCCAGGCTCCATGGCCAGCGCATCGACCAGGGCCAGATCCTGGTCCTGCAACTGATAGAGTACCACCTGACCCATGGCCTGCTCGGCCAATGCCGTGGCATAGGTGCCCAGCATATCGCTGAGCGCGGGCGACAGCCCGTCCATGCTGAGCTGGTTGACCTTGATCTGGTAGGCGCGCAAGGTGCGGTCGGTGGGCTCATAGCGCAGCGCGAAATCGACATTGAGCAGGCCGCTGTACTGCTCCTTGAGCACCTTGCCGCTGAGCTCGGCCGGGATCACAGCGTTGAGCATATTGCGCTCGGGCAGCATGCTCAGCTGCGGCGCCTTCAGGTCCAGCTGCAGCAAACCCGCCACGGGAAACTGCCTGGGGAAACGCCTGGCCAGCATCTCCTGCAGCTTCTGCTGGCTCACGCTCACGCTGCTGGGCACGGACTTGCCCGAGCAGCCCGTGGCAGCCATTCCCAATCCCAACACTGTCACCGCCAACCATGCGCGCCGATTCATCACGACCACCGAACTCCGTAAAACCTGATTCAAAACCCATGCAAACACTTGATAAACCAACGCTGTCAGCTATGGTTTTTGATCAATCCATTGTCTCTGAGCCTGCTATTCCACAGAGTCTCGATGGGTGTTCGCAGTTCCCTATCTGATGCAATCTGCAGGTAAAAGACTGTTATCTAACGTCCGACGCCATCCAGGGTTGACTGTCAACGCCAGCGGCAGTGCATGCACAATGATTTGCATGACTGCAAATTCCCTTCCCGTCAGCCATGAGGCGCTGACCGCCGCCGCCCAGGACACCAGCCTGCCCGACCAAGTTCTGACCCAGTGGTTCGGCAGCCCCAGGCCTGGCAATGCCGATGCCCTCAAGCACAAGGCGCAGTGGTTCACCAAATCGGCGGCCTTCGATGAGGAGCTGCGCCAGCGCTTTGGCACTGCCGTGGAAGCCGCCCTGGGCGGTGCACTGCAGCACTGGGCAACCCAGGGTCCATGGCAGCAGCTGGCATTGGTGATCCTGCTGGACCAGTTCACGCGCAATATCCACCGCAACACTCCCAAGAGCTTTGCCGGTGACGCGCAGGCCCTGGCACTGGCGCTGCAGGCAATGGACTCCGGCACCGACCAACAACTGCCCGAGGTGGCCCGCGTCTTTATGTATCTGCCGCTGGAGCATGCCGAAGACCCGGCCATGCAGCAACGCAGCGTGGCCGCCTTCGAGGCTTTGCTGCAGAGCGCCACGGACACCGAGCTGCGCGAATATCTGGCCGGAACGCTGGACTACGCCCATCGCCATCAGGTGGTGATAGAGCGCTTTTGCCGCTTCCCTCACCGCAACAGCATTCTGGGCCGCGCCAGCACCGCCCAAGAGGCCGAGTACCTGGCCCAGCCCGGCTCAGGCTTCTAGGGCGATCACGAGCCGCGCGTAGCCTCGCGCAGCGCGGGTTCCTGGCGTGCCTGAGGCTGGCGCTCAGGCTTCTTGCTCGCTCCCAGGTCGCGGTGGCGCATGGCCCAGCGCTCCACCGTGTAGAACGACAGTGCCGACAGCGCGGTAGAGATCAGCAGGCCTGCGACCACGGTCACGGGCCAGGAGTAATCGGCACGCAGATAGCGCACCACCGGGTAATGCCAGAGGTAGATGCCATAGGACAGCTGGCCCAGCTTGATGAGCACCGGTGCCGTCAGCATTTCATAGACCAGTCCCGCGGGCTTTTGCACGGCCAACAGCACGACCAGGGCCGCGCATTCCACCACCGTGATGCCCCAGACCATGGCGTGCTGGTTGTCCCACTCCAGCTCCATGATCAGCGGCACGGCCAGCACAAACCACATGGTGTAGGCGCGCAGCGACTGCAGACGCTCTACCCATTGCGGGCGCTCCATCATCAGCGCCGCCAGCAAGGCGCCGGCCAGCAGACCCGAGGCCCGCGTGTCGAAGCGGAAAAAGATTTCGTAGAACTGCTGGCCCTGCACCACCCAGAAGATGCGCCACAGCGTACTCAGCAGCCACAGCGCCGCAAGCGGCGCCCAGACTCGGCCAGGCGTGGCCTTGCGCAGCAGCAGAACCAGCAGCGGCGGCCAGATCAGATAGAAATGCTCCTCCACCGACAGCGACCACATGTGCAGCAGCGTGTCCGGACTGTCGAAGAAGGCAATGCCGTAATCGGCCAGATAGAGAATGGAGACCAGTGCGTCCGAATAGATGTCCGTCAGATCGGGCCAGATAAAAGGCGCGAACACACAGTAGGCTCCAAGGAACAGTGCCAGCGCAGGCATGAGACGGAAGAAGCGGCGACGGTAAAAGCGCCAGTAATCGAGCTTGCCATGCTGCCGATACTCCATCAGCAGCAAGGAGGTGATCAAAAAACCGCTGAGCACGAAGAACAGATCGACACCGAAGAAGGCGCCGTCGAACATCGGGGCATGTGCATGCGAGAGCAGCACCAGCACAATGGCTATGCCTCTCAATCCATCGAGCGCTGGGTTGTAGCGCAGCTTGAACGCCGACTCCACCAAAACCGGACACCTTTCCTTTCGCCCAGGCACGGGCCGGGCTTGCAGACAAACAATCACAGCCATGCACAAGACATGGCTGAAGCAGTATTCAGAGTTTGAGCAAAGAGGCAGTAACAGCTCTTTGCAGCGACCCGGGGGTCACTGAGCGCATGAAAACGCGCTCGGGGGGCCGGAACCTGGCAGGCGATTTGTCTGCTTCAGCTCACTGACGGTGAGACGGCAGATTGTTATGAATGCCCACAGCCAGACGGCTTGGCGTCTGTTGACAGGTGAACAGACCGGGCCAATTTGAACAGATTTTTACCGCCGGCCCAAACCAGGGGCAGAGCTTGCCGGGCTCTGGCAGGGTCTTGGCAATCCGTGTTAACAATTAAGAACAAAAACAGCAGCCCACGCTCCACCCATCGGCATCATCAGCTATCAAATTCGAAGCTTCAGGATGACTTGCGGCGCCCGCAGGCGGGTGCACTCTGGTGAACATCGCGCCACAGCAGCATCTCGGCCACGCGTTCGGACTTGTCGTCATCAAAGCCCAGCTTCTGCGCGCGCTCGGCGGGGTTGGTCCAGGTGCCGAACAGCATGTCCCACAGCGGCAGACCGTAGTTCTGCGCATGGTGGCCATGCTGATGGTGCACGGTATGCATTTCCGGGCGTTGCAGCACATAGCCGAGCCAGCGCGGCGTGCGCAGATCGGCATGGGTGAACAGATCGAAGGCCGCCGTCAGCCCCAGGGCCACGGCCGCCGCAGCCGGGCTGGCACCCAGCACCCAATAGCTGGAAATCACGCTCAGCAGCATGGCAGCGCAGGAGTCCAGCGGATGGGCGTAGAACGAGGTCAGCACCTCGATGCGCCGCGCGCTGTGATGCAGCTGGTGAAACACGCGCCACAGCAGATCGGAGGCATGGGTGGCGCGATGCCACCAGTAAAAGACAAAGCTGGTGATGAAAAAGCTCAGCAGCCCCACCAGTAGCGGGTTCCAGCGTGCGCCCACATCCAGCAGCGCATGCTGGCGAATACGCTCCTCCAGCAACCAGCCCAGCGCCAGCGTGCAAACCAGCGTCAACGCGCCCAGGGCGCTGCTGTAGATCAGCCAGCGCCGGTCGCAGAGATTGCGCGAGGCGGGCGCAATCACCTCGCGCGTGAAGACTGCCACGAAAAGCAGCGCAATCAGCGGATAGACCAGGTACTCCAGCACGGCAAACACTCCCTTTGCGGTTTGCCTTGCAGTCTATCGGCTGATGTGGCTTTGCCGCTTTATTGGGGCAATACGAACTGCTCCAGCGGCGTGTCGTTGGGCGTGGCCAGCTGTTTCTTGAGCACCTCGCCCATGGGCAGGTTCAGGTTCACGTTCTTGGGCGCAATGGGCTGCATGAACCACTTGTTGTAGAGCTTGTGCAGCTCGCCCGAACGGATCATCTGCAAAATGGCGCCGTCCACGGCCTTCTTGATCTGCGGGTCGTCCTTGCTGAACTGGATGGCAATCGGCTCGGCACCAATCACCTCGCCCACAATCTTGTAGCCCTTGGGATTCTTGCTCTGGCCGATCACGCCGGCCAGCATGTTGTCGTCCAGCACAAAGGCATCGACGCGACCCGACTCCAGCATCAGAAAGCTCTCGAACTGATCCTTGCTCATCAGCGTCTTGAAGTTCAGCTCGTTGTCGCTGGCGTACTTGCGCAGAATCTGCACCGCCGTCGTGCCCGTGATGGCGCCCACATTGCGCCCCTGCAGCTGCTTGAACGAGGTGATGCCCGAGTCGACACGCACGGCCATGCGCACCTCGCTGACATAGGTGGTCAAACCAAACGCCACCTGCTTCTGGCGCGTGAGGTTGTTGGTCATGCTGGCGCAGTTGAAATCGGCCGTGCCGTTATTGATCAGCGGCATGGTGTTCTGCGGCGTCAGCACCATGTATTTGAGCTGGGCCCGAGGTGCAATCGCATGCACCACGCGCTCGCAGAGGTCCATGTGATAGCCGACGAACTTCTCGTTGGCACCGATCGCGTAGGACATGGGAACTGCTGCCTCCCGCACCCCCAGCACCACGGTGCCGCCGGCCTGCCAGCGCTGCAACGTGGGCGATGCGGACAGATCCACGGCCGTGTCGATACCAGAGCCGATATTGGAACTCGCCGCCTCAGTCTTGCCCGCAGCCATGGCCGAGCCCGCGCATACCAGCGCTGCTGCCAACCCCACCCATTTCCACGACTTGCCCATCACCCACTCCCGAAAAACAAAAGCGCCGAGACCCCTGGTCATCGGCGCTCATCACCCACCCGATCCGGCACACACCTCATGCACTCATGAGGCCCTGGACCGATTGTCCGTGTTCGCTTATTGCTTTGAGTGGAATGCTTATGCCTGCACGGCGCTTCATGCGTCGCGTTTGGCGGGGGCTGCCCTCATCAGTTCACGCAGGCGCTGGTGGGCGCTACTGGCCTCATCGACCGGCTGCTGGTGCTTGGCCTGTAGATAGCGTTCGGTGAACACGCCCAGATAGCTCTCCAGCACGCGGCCGGCCTGCACATCGCCGGCATCGCCCACCAGCTCCAGGCACAGGGCCGCCACCTCGCTGGTGCAGAAATGATCGTCGCGCTTGGATCTGCGCAATTGATAGCGAGAGATCAGATCCGGGTGCAGACTGAGCACGGGGAAGCCATCGAGATACGGGCTTTTGCGAAACATCTTGCGCGCCTCCGACCAGGTCGCGTCCAGCAGTATGAACAGCGGGCGCCTGCCGGGCTGCAGCGCACGGCTGTCGCCGCCGTCCAGCGTCTCCAGCACACGCTCGGCAGGCTCTGCATATTCACCTGGGAAGACCACATAGGGCTGCCACTGCGGATCGGCCAGCAAAGCCTCCAGCTGCGGATCCAGCTCGGTACGCGACCAGCCGAAGGCATGGGTGTCCTTCACCACATCGGCGATCAGCCAGCCGGTGTTGCTGGGCTTGAGCGGCTCGGCATCATGCATCAGCAGGCAGAAGGCCGCGCGCGTGGCCAGCTCGGGGCGCAGTGCGCACATGCAGTGGGAGGGGCGCAAGCGGCAGCCCTCGCAGCGCTCGCCCTTGGGGCCGCCGCGCGCCAGAAACGGACGCGTGCTGCGCGCCAGCCGCGCCTGGCGCAAGCGCGAGACGGCATGCGGAGACAGCGTGGAGGCAAGAGTTTTCTGCGGAGTCAGAGCGGCAGGGGACAAAGGCGTGGAAGCGGGCAAGACGGACACCAGCAGGTTCGGACAGATGCCCGGATTGTCCCGCCTTTGCCAAATCCAGTGCTGATGCTGCAGGAGCGCCGCTTAGTCGCAGTCGCCCTGCTCGAAGGTCGGACCACGACCGAAGCTGAACACCGTGGGCCTGGCATTCCTGAGTCCGGTGGAAATCACGCTCCTGAAACGATCCGGCTCGCAGTTGAAGCGCGTGTCCAGCACATAGTCCTCGGACTCTGCCTTGACCATGGCGTCACGCCAGGCGGCCGTCGCATCCAGCACCTTGCCGTCCACCATGGGGGCCTGCACCGAGTAATTGATGAAGTTGGTCAGGCGCGAACCCTTGGCCTCCAGATAGACCACGGGGTCTGCGGCATTGCCGCACAACGTCAGGCAGTCGGCGTAGTAACGGCTATCCAGCAAAGGCTCGAAGCTGCCGAAAGTCAGGTCGCCGAGCTTGATATCGGGCTGCCCCTCGGACACGTTCAGCACGCTCTTGAGCGAGAGATTGCAGCTGGGTGCGATATCGATCTCGACAGACTCGATCACCTTGTCGGCCTCGTCGCTGACCAGAGTGATATCGCAGCCGTCGGTGCGGAACTGGTGGCGATGGAATTCCGAGCGCATGGCCGGGCCGGCAATCTTTTCCACATAGGCCAGATTCATGCCTATGGTTTCGGTGCTGAACAACTGATCGATCACACGCTTGGCCTGGGTGGCAGGCTGTGCAGGCGCGGAGGCCGGCGCAGCGGCCGGAGCCTGTGCCGGGGGCGCGGCGCCCTCGGTCTTGGAATCCGAGCAAGCCAGCAGCAGGGCTGCGCCAGCCATGGCAACGGTCCAGACTCCGCAGCGTTTGATCCAGCAATGAGGCATCTGCATATCCTTGTGAGTTCGCAAGCCCCGCAATATAGGTGCAGGCCCCGAAATCACCAAGAACAAGAGGCTTCAGCCTCCAACGCACTCCAGTTCGAACAGCGGCATATCGGCCTGACGACTCAGCCATACGCCGCCGCCCAGCTCCTTGAAGTGAGGCTGCAGGCCGCGGCGGTACAGCTCGGCGCGGTGGCGATACAGGCGCGGATCGGTCAGTTCCTCGTCGATGATGTCGCGCTCGTAATCCTCGCGTGCCACGGCCTCGATATAGAGCCCGCCGCGCGACAGCCGGCCCAGATTGGCCAGCGCCTTTTTCAGGTCAGTCGGACTCAGATAGGGCAGCACGCCCTGGCAGATCACCAGATCGAAAGGCTGGCCGTCTTTGGGCTGCCAATCCACCACCGAGCCTTGCTCCCAGCCATAGCGCTCGCACAGATAGGGACTGAACTCCACGCCCTGATACTGCACGCCCGGAAAGTGCTTTTGCACCGCCTCGCGCCACAGACCTATGCCGCAGCCCACATCAAGCACCCGCTGCACGGGCACGCGCAGATACGCAAGATACGAGCAGACAAACGCACCCAGCCGCCGCGCGTGCTCGGGATCGATCACGCTGGTCTTTTTGTCAAAGTAAAAGCGCTGGTAATACGCCTCGTCAAACCACTCGTTGCTTGCTGATTGCACGCAGCCTCCTTCAAAAAACAAACGGCGCCCGAAGACGCCGAAACTTCAAAAACCGACGCTGACTCAGGAAAGAGACAGCCAGCAAGGGCCTGGGCGGCCCCGCCGGGGCAAGGCGCGCAGCGCCTCAGGGGGTTAAATTCTGCCAACCACGGACCAGCCCTTGCGCTGGTCCTGCTTGTTGTTCTCGTAGTCCCACACCGTGCCGCAGCGCTCGCAGACATAGCGGGTCACCGTCGCCGTGCTCGAGCCGCGCTCCTCCTTGCGGTTGCCGCGCTGCATCAGTTCGGCATGGCCGGGGGCTTTGCGCCAGTTGCGCTGAATGCCGGCACAGGCGTCGCACAGATGGTCTTCGGCAGGAGTGGTGGTGTTGGTCATGAAAAAATTACTGAATGTGGTGCAGGCCCCGGACGTCCGCCCGCGCTGCAAAGCAGCCATTGTGCCGCCTGCCCCGGTTTTGCACCGGCAGCGGGCACAGCATCACCGCTTGCAGGTCGGGCATGACCGCGTTCCATGTTGCCACTCGGGGCTCAAGGCCTTGCCCGGAAAGCACAGACAGCTCCTGTTTTTTATCCCCACCCCTGAAGACAAAAAAAAGGCCGCTTGCGCGGCCCTGGTTCAGTCAGCCTGGATCAGGCCTTCGCGGGGCGATAGGCCAGACAGATCTTGTTGCCGTCCGGGTCGCGCAGATAGGCCAGATACATGGAATCGCCACGCCAGCCCGGCGCATCCTCGATCGAGACGCCGCCCGCTGCCAGGCCCGCCGCATGGGCCGCGTTCACCTGGTCGGTGGACTGGGCCAGAAAGCCCGTGGTCGCGCCATTGCCAGAGCTTGCCGTTTCGCCGTTGATGGGCGTGGAGATGGCAAACACGCCCGTGGGGCTGCGGTAGAAGAAGCGGTTCTTGTTGGCAACGCCGGGCGCGATGCCCAGCTGACCCAGCAATGCGTCGTAAAAGCGCTTGCTGGACTCCAGATCATTTACACCCAGCATGATGTGGCTAAACATGGTTGTCTCCTGGAAAAGCCCTGTTTCGGGCGAAGATGGGAAATCGGCAAGCCATCGTAACGGGAGCTTGCCGCCCTCTTCTGTCACCCATATTCAGCCCACCATGCTGCCAGACCATTTCACCCCGGTTCCCCTGGACAAGTCCTACCGCCTGCTCAATCACGGCCCCACGGTCATCGTCTCGGCCCAGCATGCGGGCGAGCGCAATGCCATGAGCGCGGCCTGGGCCTGCGCGCTCGACTTCGCGCCGCCCAAGATCAGCGTGGTGCTCGACAAGGCCACGCGCACGCGTGCGCTGGTCGAGGGCAGTGGCCTCTTTGCCGTGCAACTACCCACCGTGCCCCAGGCCGCGCTGACGGTGGGCATAGGCACGGACAGCGCCGTCACAGAACCCCGCAAACTCGTCAAACATGGCGTGCAGCTTTTCGACGCACCGGGCTTGGCTGTACCGCTCGTGGCAGGCTGCGCCGCCTGGCTGGTCTGCAAGCTGATCCCAGAGCCGCACAACCAGCAGAGCTATGACCTGTTCATCGCCGAAGTCGTGGCGGCCTGGGCCGACGAGCGCGTGTTCCGCAATGGACACTGGGAGTTCGGCTCCGCGCCTGCCGAGCTGCGCACCCTGCACTATGTGGCGGGCGGGCAGTTCTTCGCGATTGGTGAATCGGTGCTCGTGAAATAGAAGCTCTTATGGCCGCATCGCTTATGTATCAAGCGCCGGCAGCTATCAAAATAATGCGCACTTTGCCGTGACGGCCACTGACACCCTCAGGTGCCCCGGCCCGCAGCGCCTGCGCACCCGGGTCTTTGTAACCGCCTTGATTTAGACTGCATCACTGACTGACCAAACAACCCATGACTGCAGGTGCCGTACCTCCGCACAGGGCAACGATCTCTGCTATCAATCACCTTGAAGTGACAGGCAATGGCGCAAGAGTTTTTTGATCCCGTGCTGTTCATCACAGAAGATGCGCCGACGTCGGTCGATCTGTCGCAGACACCGTTTTTCTGCAATATCCACGGGTTCCCGCACTATTGCGCGGAGCCGCCCACAGGCTTGACGCTGCTTGAGCCTGTCGCCAGTGACCCCAAGGTCGCCATCGGCAACGCATACCGCGTCCTTTCTGCGACCACCACCCACCCCGACCCCAAGTACGGCAATCAGACCCGGCTGGAGTTCCAGGCCGATAAGGTCGAGTACGAAGCCCTTGCCGCCACGCATCAAACTGCAGCGGCGTTCGGCATGACGCTGATAGCACCGGGCCAGGGAGTTCGCATCACCAGCCCCCAACCACATCTTTCGCTGGTCGACTATGAGTACGGCATGTTTGCCGGGCACCGCTCGCCCTATGAGGGCACCGGCTACCGTCTGCTGGGCAAGGTCTGTACCGACCTCGAGCATCACGATTTCCCGCATGTCTTCACCTCCATCGACCCGCACCTGCCGCTGGTGATTTCGGTGGGAAAGTACTGGCCTGAGCAGCAGAAAATCTGTCTCGCCGACCTCTGGCTGCCGCGTGGCATGGCCTTGTATGTGCCTCCCCGACCCAATCTTCCCGGACAGACTTGCCTGGATCTGCACGGCAACCGCAATTCAGCCCTGGCCTGCTGGCGCGGGATAGAGCGATCCAGCGTCAAAACCCAGACCCTGCTGCAGACCGAAGGCGGCTATTTCTACTGGTTCTGGAACGAGCTGCCCACCACCCACCCTCTTCTCGATCTGACAGGAGCGTCCCATGCTTGAAGCCCGCCCCCGCCTGCGCACCCTTGAACCCGACACGGACAACGGCCTCTACCAGACGCTGCTGGAATCCACCCTGGCGATTCCGTTCAAGATTGACTGGACCACGAAGAAATACAGCTATATCGGCCCGCAGATCGCTGATCTGCTGGGCTGGAGCCCCGAGAGCTGGGAGACCGTGAACGACTGGGCCGAACGCATCCACCCCGACGAGCGCGAGCAAACCGTCTCGCGCTGCGTGGAGCTGTGCCTGGCGGGTGTGGATCACGAGGCCGAGTACCGGGCGCTGACCAGCGACAACCGCTTTGTCTGGGTCAAGGAGGTCGTGCATGTGCTCTGCGACGAACAGGGCCAGCCCACAGCGCTGATCGGCTTCACCTTCGACATCACCGAGCAGAAAAAATCCGAGCATTTGCGCGCCGAGCTGGAGGCCCAGAAGCTCTCCAACGCGCGCCTGCAGGAACGCCTGCGCCTGACCCACGACCTGCACGACGGCCTGGGCGGCGAGCTGGTCCATATGATTGCTTCCGTCGAGCAGGGCAGCGATGCCATGACCCGGCCCCAGGTGCTGTCCATGCTCAAGCTCATCCGCAACGATCTGCGCCAAAGCATAGACAGCAACGCCTCGGCCCAGGTACGCGTGCCAGCCACTCCACAGGAATGGCTGGCCCCCTTGCGCCGCCGCTTCAACGATCTGTTCGAGGCCCTGGGTGTTCGCTGCGACTGGCAGTTTCCGCAGAGCTGGAGCCAGCCGCCCAATGCGCTGCAATACCTGGCTCTGACCCGGCTGATCGAAGAGGCGCTGACCAATGTCATCAAGCACAGCCAGGCCCGTCATGTGCGCCTGTCCCTGGTGCAGCCACAGGCAGAGGAGCTGCTGCTGGAGATCGAGGACGACGGCGTAGGCTTCGATGTGCAGGCCGTGGATGCATCGGGTCTGGGCGTTGGCATGCGCTCCATGGCGGTGCGCATTGCGCGGGTCGGCGGACTGCTGGGGATTGAATCGTCGCCGGGGCGGACTGCTTTGACGGCGAGGGTGGTGTTGGGTTCTGAGGATTGAGGCTTCTGGGCTGTAGTGCTTATGCGGTAAGCGCTTGCGACTATCCATTTCCAACTGCGCTGAATTCACCACTTGCTGCGTTGCTGGCGACAGAGGCCGGGATTTCGCCCCGGCGGGCGACCTTCTTTTCTTGCTCGTGCAAGCAAAGAAGGCAAAAGAACACGCCCCGACTGTCTGCGTCCCTGCGCTTCGCTACGGGCAAACCTGCGTCACGCCATTCAGTCTGCTCTGCCGCCCAACTCGCTGCGCGGCACGCCGCTTCGCTCAGACAAGCGGCGGCAAGCCAGAGCACGATGCAACGCTGTCCTCCGGCAGCGTTGCCCGCAGCCCGAACCGCGTGCCGCAGGCGCAGACACACGGGGGAATGCGGGAGCGGACGGCCTGCGAGAGTTATGACGAAATTGGCCTTTAGCGCTTACCTAGATTGCGGCAGCAGCTATCAAAAATACAAAAAAACTATCTGACTGTCCGCATTCGGTATCGCTCCTTTTGCCCACGCCTGCGACGGCAAGTTCTTGGGGCTGGCAGTTGCACCGCAGAGTGCAACTGCATCGTCATCACTTTTATGGCAACGTGTTTGAGCGAAGCGCTGCAAGCGCGCAGCGAGTTTTGCCGTACAGCCCCAAGAGCTTGACATCGCAGGTTGCCCCGCAGCGAAGGGGTCGTGGGCAGCAGGGGCCGTCTCTTTGCCTACTTTCTGGCCACAGAAAGTAGGTCGGCTGGCGGGCCAAGACCCGCCCGGTGGTCTAAATTGAGCTCCGCAGGCAATCTATCTTTCAATTTGCGCCTTGAGATAGTTCGAGTACTTCAACTCTCTATTTTTTATATATAAAATCCTATAGCTTATCTTCTCGGTCCATTTCTCACTTATTTCCATCGGATGAGGATATTTAAGCAATGCAGCAATTAAATAAAATTTATCTGACTCAAGACCAAAATTATTACGATCAAGCGCTTGAAACATCCCTTTTCTTTTATGTCCCATATAAGCATTAATTAAATAACACTGGGCAATTTCATATTTTTTAAAATTTCTCGAAATTAATACTGCAAGAATTTGCTCTCGGATTTTTCGCTTCAAGCTCTTTTCATATCTGGCAGAAATAACTCTCACCAATTGTTGCTCTATTGTGCTTGCACCTTGAAATTTTTTATTCACCTTGGTTGAGTATATTGCCCTAGCCATGGCAACAAAATCCACACCGAAATGAAATAAATACCTATGATCCTCAGCAAAAATCAACTCTTTTATTCCATTGTTTTTTAAATCGAATATTTTTGACTCATTTATATTAATTGAAACCAATTCAAAATCTATTTGAAATCTTGAATTGAATCTCAGAAAAAATTTCCCAACGATATATAAAATAAAGCTTGGAAAAAAATAGAAAAATAACACTAATAATGGCTTAAGCCTAGGTGATAGAAGGCTTCTCATTTTTAAAATCTGTAGCAGGCCTCTGATAAAACTTATTTTTACTCAAATATGCAGCTCCAGTTTTATTAGAAACACTCCAGCTAAACCTTCCTTCGAAAATTTCAGAATCACTCCGTTCACATCGCGGCGGAATATCAAAAGAAACGACCATACTGGAGACTCTAGCTTTTGAACTCGCTTTACAGAAAGCATTCAACGTATCATTTCCAAATATTCTTTTAATTATTCGACCACTTACATCAATCGGAATTTTTGAGGAACCAGAATAATGAATGACATGCTCCACTTTCATACCGCGAGACGAATCCTCATATATTCGTTCGCCACCGCCAATTAACTCTCCATTAGATGATGAGAAATACATTAAGAAATGCATTTCCATTTCTCTGTATGGATTGTAATCAGTCTCCTCAACAATTAATTTCAAGTAATATCTTCCATTAAACTCTGGAAACTTAAAAAACACGTCCTTCAACAGAAAAAATATAAACGCAACTACTATTGCAGCCAATATATTGGCGATTACAGAATATAGTAGATTATTCTTGTTTATTTCAGAAATAAATTCCATTAGCATTTACAAATAAACCATTTTATTTATCGCCCGCGTCGAAGCCACATAAACTAACCGAGCTTCTAGCACAGAATCCTTTTTCACATCCCGCGCCTTGCGCTCTTCGTCCGAAGTCACCACCGCCACCACCGGCCATTCCAGCCCCTTGCTGGAATGCATAGTCATAACCTTGATGGAGTCTTCTGCGGGCTTGAACTGGCCGGAGCGCTCACGCACCTTATGCGGCAAACCTTTGCGACGCAAAGCGTCTGAACACACCCACAGTTCATCCTTGTGGCGGCAGAGCACAGCCATCTCGCCCCAGGCATGGCCTTGCGCATGCTGGTCGGCCAGGAGTTCGGCCACGCGGGCCGCGCGTTCGGGCAGGGTGGGCAGGTCGATGACGATGGGCTCGGGGCCTTCACGACCGCAGCTCAGCGGTTTGAGCAGGGGGATGCCGTCTTCGTCCTTTGCATCCTCGGGCGTGAGCATGTCGCCGGCCACGCGGTGAGCCAGCTGCAAAATCTGGCGCGTGTTGCGGTAGTTGATCTTGAGAATGGTGGTGCGGCCGGACGCCTGTATGCCCACGCTTTTGAGGCTGAAGTTGCGCTTTTGGCCGCGGTCGTAAATGCTTTGCGCGTCGTCATAGAGCAGCAGCAGGCTGTTGGTGCTCGGGTCCACCATCTGCGTGACGAGCTTCAGCCATTCGGGCGCAAAGTCATGACCTTCGTCGATCAACACGGCGTGGTACTGGCCTGCGGGAATATGTTTGTCGTCCACGCCTTTGATGACGCGCTGCGCAAACTCAGCCATCTTCTGGCTCACATGCAAGCGGTCAAGGTCCGGGGTGTAGAGGTTGTAGGTAGTGAGCTGGGCACGCGTCCATTTGTCCCAATGCACGACATGCACACGGTCGGCCAGACCTTTGGCCTCCATGCTGGCCGCCAGCTTCACGCCCAGCGGCTCGTTGTAGCAGAGCACCAGAATCGGCTTGCTACCCGGCCCTTGCGTCTGGGCCAGATGCTCGGCGCGGTAGCCAAGGATCATGGTCTTGCCCGAGCCTGCCACGCCGTGGATGACGCGGTGACCATCGCCCAGGCTGCGTGCCAGCTGCTCCTGCTGCAGATCCATGACCCGCATGATGTCGGGCAGCTCTTCCTCGTCCTGACCGGCATCATCGCCAAACAGTTTTTGCTGCTGGGGCACGCGCACTTCGGGAAACAGAATCCAGCGAATGCGGTCGAGCTGCGGCAGGCTGATGGCGCGACCAAAGCTGTGCGGGAACATATCCCAAAGTCGCAGCTGGAAGGCTTCTGCGTCCACGGCTTCGACCATTTCGTCCTGGCAGATGACCAGATGGCCGGGCAGTGCGTCACCCAGACCCGCCGCATCGAACTGTTTGCGCGTGATGCGCGTGAAGACCACGCCGTGGCCCCAGGGAAAAGCCAGCTTGCCTTTGTGATCGCCATCGCCCTGCACCAGTTGCGGATCGCGCTCCAGTGCATTGATGACCTGAATCGCGCAGTGGCGCGCCTGCTGCAGCGGGCTCATCACCACCTTGGGCTGGCCGCTGCTGCTGTCGAGAATTTCGAAATATTCGCGCGTGGCCTTGCGAATGGTTTCCAGATGCCAATCCTTGGTTTCCAGAATCAGCGCACCCCGGCGCGGATGGACCACCACAAAATCGGGCCGCGTCTGCTTGGGACCAATTGGCACATCCCACCACAGCAAATAATCATCTTCGAGTTTTTGCTGCAAACGCTCGGCCAAACGTTTTTCACCGCTGGTCATACGCCCCGCGCAGCTTCCAAGCGCGGGAATTAATACCGCCATTGCCTCCACCTCTTACTTGTATCTTCTTGTTTCAGGAATGGAGGTATTTATATCCGATGAAGCCTTTCTGAATCTTGCAAAACCGATTAAAGCTGTCGCTCACGTTGGCTTCAATGCAGGCTTGGGTTTATTTCGAGTATCGGTTGCGAGCTGATATTCGGAATGGGCGGTTTTTCTCTGTGTCGTCAAAACAGAGAATTCAAGCTAAATCAGGCTCTAGCTCAATCGAGTCAAGCGCTGGTGGCTATCAAAATAGATTCAATGTTGTCGTACACGACAGAGGCCGGGATTTCGCCCCGGCGGGCGACCTTCTTTTCTTGCTCGTGCAAGCAAAGAAGGCAAAAGAACACGCCCCGACTGTCTGCGTCCCTGCGCTTCGCTACGGGCAAACCTGCGTCACGCCATTCAGGCTGCGGTGCGGCAAAACTCGCTTTGCGCTACGCGCGCCGCTCAAACAGGTTGCCGCAAATTTGTTCACGATGCATTGGCACTCTGCGGTGCCAATGCCCGCAGCCCGAACCGCGTGCCGCAGGCGCAGACACACGGGTGGGAGCGGGCGGCCTGCAAGAGTTATGAAGAAATTGGCTTCTGGCCCAATCAAAAATTGCGGTTGCAGCTATCAAATTTGATGGAAGCTATCTTTCGGTATCTCGCCCCTTGTGCCCACGCCTGCGACGGCGGCCTCTTGAGGCTGGCGTCTGCACCGCAGAGTGCAGGCGCATCGTGCTCTGACTTGCGGCAACGTGTTTGAGCGGAGTGCTGCAAGCACGCAGCGAGTTTTGCCGCACAGCCACAAGAGGTTGACGGCGCAGGTTGCCTGTAGCGAAGCGAAGGGGCGTGGGCAGTAGGGGCCGGCTCTTTGCCTACTTTCTTGCGGAAGAAAGTAGGTCGGCTGGCGGGCCGAGACCCGCTTTCTGTCCGCCGACAAGGCATGTCCCCGGAACAAAAACTCAAGCCAAATCAGCCTTTCCCCAAGGCAGATCAAGCGCCAACAGCTATCAAAAAGAAAGGCATGTGGCCCCGCAGGAACCACATGCCCCATCATCCTCAAACTCAGGCGCACAAAGCGCCAGCAGCCATCAATATTCGAGGCAGATCTTGCCGAAATGCTTGCCCGCTGCCTGATGCTCGAAAGCCGCCACCATCTGCTCCAGCGGATAGCGGCTGTCGATCACGGGCTTCCAGCCGAAGTTCTCCAGCGCACGCACCATGTCCTGTTGCTGCTCGCGGCTGCCGACGATCAGGCCCTTGAGGGTTTGCTGCTTGCGCATCATCTCCACCGTGGGCACGGCACCCGCAAAACCGGTCAGCACGCCGATCAGTGCGATATGGCCGCCCACGGCGCAGGCGCGAATGGACTGGGGCAGGGTGCCAGGGCCGCCGACCTCGACCACGATGTCGGCACCGCGACCGCCGGTGGCGGCCAGCACGGCGTCGCCCCATTCGGGCTGCTCCTTGTAATTGATCACCAGATCGGCCCCCAATGCCTTGAGCTGCTCGGCCTTGGCCGCGCTGGAGGTGGTGGCGATGACGGTGGCGCCCATGCTCTTGGCCATCTGCAGTGCAAAGATGGAGACGCCGCCCGTGCCCAGCACCAGCACGGTGTCGCCGGCCTTGAGATGGCCGTCCACCACCAGCGCGCGCCAGGCCGTGAGGCCGGCCGTGGTCAGCGTGGCGGCCTCGGCATGGCTCCAGCCCTCGGGGGCATGGGTAAAGCTGGTGGCGGGCAGGTTCACGAATTCGCGTGCAAAGCCGTCCACGCCGTCGCCGGGCACGAGCTGGAAGTCGGAGGGCACATGGCGGCCCGACAGCCATTGCGGAAAGAAGGTGGAGACGACGGCATCGCCCACGGCAAATTCCGTCACGCCAGCGCCCACGGCCGTGACCAGGCCAGCACCGTCGGCCATGGGGATGCGGCCGTCGGCCGCCGCGCCGGGGCGGCGCACCACACCCAGGTCGTGGTAGTTGAGCGAGCTGGCGTGAATGCGTACCTGGATCTCGCCGGCGGCGGGTGCCGCAGGTGCAGGCAGGTCGACAAGCTTCAGATGTTCGAAACCGCCGGGGGCGGCCAGTTGCATGACTTTCATGGAGTGCTCCTCAAGAGGTGAAACAGATGCTTTGCATGGTGCCGTCAATGCGCATCCACCACCAGTACCAACATATTTGTTGGGTAGTATTAAAAATGTAAGTAATGCATGGGCGCTGGCTGGCGCTACGATGCTTGCAGTCCGGAACTGCAGCGAGGTGATCATGAAACGATTGAACAGCAAGAGCGGCTGCGCCGTGGAGGTGACGCTGTCGGTGATGGGCGGCACCTGGAAGCCCGTCATCCTGTTCCATCTGCTGCCCGGCAAAAAGCGCTTTGGCGAGCTGGGCCGCATCATCGGCGGCATCACCCAGCGCATGCTGACGCTGCAGCTGCGCGAGCTGGAAGAGGCCGGCATTGTCGAGCGCACGGTGTATGCCGAAGTGCCGCCGCGTGTGGACTATGCGCTGACCGAGCTGGGCCGCAGCCTGCAGCCGGTGCTGATCGCCATGCGCAACTGGGGCATCGCATACAGCAAGAACTTTGCTCAGGCCGAGCCCATGCATGACGCAGATCAGAGCAGCGCAAGCTGCCTGCCAGACTTGAAGCAGAAGCAGGCTTGAACGCCTATCCATCAAACGTCAGCAGCTATCAATTCCAATAAATCAACAGCAAAAAGCCCGCAGGCTGCAAAAGCTTGCGGGCTTTGTTCTAAAACTGCATGGCTTACTTGCCTGCGGTCAGCGTGGTGTAGCTGTTGATCAGGTTGCGATAGTCGGGGATATGGTTGGAGAACAGAGTCCCCAAGCCCTCGATATCGTTGCGCCAGTCGCGGTGCAGCTCGCAGGCCGCGCCGAACCAGGTCATGAGCTGGGCTCCGGCCTGCTCCATACGGCTCCAGGCAGCCTGCTGGGTCATGCTGTTGAAGGTGCCCGAGGCATCGGCAATGACGAACACTTCAAAACCTTCAGCCAGGGCCGACAAAACCGGGAAGGCAACGCAGACCTCGGTCACCACGCCGGCGACGATGAGCTGCTTCTTGCCCGTGGCCTTGACGGCCTTGACGAAGTCCTCGTTGTCCCAGGCATTGATCTGGCCGGGACGCGCGATATAGGGGGCGGTGGGGAATTTTTCCTTGAGTTCGGGCACCAGCGGGCCGTTGGGGCCGTTCTCGAAGCTGGTGGTCAGGATGGTCGGCAGCTTGAAGTACTCGGCCATATCGGCCAGGGCCAGCACATTGTTCTTGAACTTGTCGGGGTCGATATCGCGCACCAGGGACAGCAGGCCGGTCTGGTGGTCCACCAGCAGCACGGCAGCGTTGTCCTTGTCGAGGCGGATATAGGGTTTGTTGCTCATGACGGTCTCCTTCAGAGGTAGTGGTGGGGTGAGGAAAATCAAACGCGCTGGGAATCCAGCACTTCGTGGTTCTGTACCACTTCCTGCGCCTTGGCGTAGCTTTCGATCAGCAGCTGGTAGTTGGGGAAGATGCCGGTATAGGCCTGTGCCCATTCGGCCGCGTCTTCGCGGTTCCAGGTCTTTTGCAGCTCCGAGGCAACGGCCGCGGTGTCTATGGGCACCACGCCGGCCTGCAGCATGCGGGCCAGGGTGATTTCCTCGGCCATCTTGGAGTAGGTGCCCGACGCATCGATGACAGCAAACACCTGGTAGCCATCGGCCACGGCAGCGATGGAGGGAAAGGCCATGCAGACGCTGGTGATGGTGCCGGCGATGATGAGCTGCTTCTTGCCCGTGGCCTTGACGGCCTTGACGAAGTCTTCGTTGTCCCAGGCATTGATCTCGCCCTTGCGCGCCACGTAGGTGGCGTGAGGCGCGTTCTGGTGGATTTCGGGAATCAGCGGGCCGTTGGGGCCCTGAGGCACGGAGGCTGTGGTGATCACGGGGATCTTGGCCAGCGAAGCGATCTTGGCCAGCGTGCTGGCCAGACGGCGCAGCGTGGTGAACGGCATGTCCTGCACGGTCTGGAACAGGCCGCTCTGGTGGTCGATCAGCAGCATGGCCACGTTGTCGGGATCAATCACGGGCTTGGCACCGTTGAAATTGGCGGGGATGGCTGCGGTCTGGATGCTCATGGAAGTCTCCTTGGAGTTGGGAGCGAAGGGAGAGGTCTCGCTCCCCGGCCGCATCGCTGCAGGGCCGGGGATACGGGTGGCACTGAGGGCTCAGTGGTTCAGCACGGCCGTGGGCGCATGGCGCTCGGCTGCCGGAATGCGGCCGAACTGGCCGCTGCGGAAGTCCTCCAGCGCCTGCTGGATTTCCTCGTCGCTGTTCATAACGAAGGGGCCGTAGCCGACCACGGGCTCGTCAATCGGTTCGCCTGACAGCCACAGCAGCGTGACGTCGCTGTTGGCTTCCAGATGCACGCTGTCCGCAGCGCGATCCATATGCACCAGCTGTCCGGCGCGGGCAATCTCCTGTCCGTTGACCAGCAGCGTGCCGTGCAGCACCACCAGCGCCAGCGTGCGGCCGGCCCGGGCCTGCAGCTCGGTGGCTGCTCCGGCGCTCAGCCTCACATCCCAGACATCGATAGGCGTGAAGGTCTTCGCCGGGCCGCGATAGGCGGTCCCCTTGCTGCCAAGGTAGTCACCGGCAATGACACGCAGATGACCCGCACCGCCTGGCAGTGCGACCTGCGGGATGTCGGCATTCAACAGGGTCTGGTAGCCGGGGGCGGACATCTTGTCCCTGGCCGGCAGGTTGACCCACAGCTGCACCATCTCCAGCGGGCCGCCGCTCTTGGCAAAGGCTTCGGAGTGGTACTCCTCGTGCAGGATGCCCGAGGCCGCCGTCATCCACTGCACGTCGCCGGGGCCGATGGTGCCACCGGCACCGGTGGAGTCGCGGTGGGCCACTTCACCCTCGTAGACGATGGTCACGGTCTCGAAGCCGCGGTGCGGATGCGTGCCCACGCCGCGCCGTGCCGTGGTGGGCGTGAAGTTCTGAGGGCCTGCATGATCCAGCAGCAGAAAGGGGCTCAGGGCCTTGCCGTGGTCGCCATAGCTGAACAGCGAGCGCACGGGAAAGCCATCGCCCACCCAGTGGGGACGGGGAGCTTCGTAGACACCCAGGATTTTCTTGAGCATGACATTTCTCCTTGCGGCTGGCCTGCGGTCCCTGTGGATGTCGCAGGCGTTGAACATGGAGAAAGTATGAATTTGGAACGATGACTTGAGTAGTCCACAATATTCAGTCTCAGAGTTCTATTTTTAAAACGATGAAACTGCCCGATCTCAACGAGCTCTACTACTTCGCCCAGGTGGTGGAGCACGGCGGATTCGCACCCGCAGGCCGCGCACTGGGCCTGCCCAAGTCCAAGCTCAGCCGCCGCGTGGCCCTGCTCGAAGAGCGCCTGGGCGCGCAGTTGCTGCTGCGTTCCACGCGCAGCTTTGCCGTGACCGAGGTGGGCAAGCGCTACTACCAGCACTGCCGCGCCATGCTGACCGAGGCCGAGGCCGCCGAGGAGTCCGTGGCGCTGGTGCATTCCGAGCCCTGCGGCAAGGTGCGCATGAGCTGCCCCGTGGCCTTGCTGGCCTCACGCGTGGGCCGCATGCTGGGCGAATTCATGCGCCTGTATCCGCGCGTGGAGCTGCAGGTGGACGAGACCAATCGGCGCGTGGACGTGATTGGCGAGGGGTTGGATCTGGCCCTGCGCGTGCGCCCGCCGCCGCTGCAGGACAGCGACCTGGTGCTGCGCACGCTTGCCGAGCGCCGGCAATGCCTGGTGGCCGCCCCCGAGCTGCTGCAGCGACTGGGTCAGCCCGGCGGACCCATGGATCTGTCGGCCTGGCCCAGCCTGGATATGGGCGGCCTGCAGGAAACCCACCGCTGGGTGCTGCACGGACCCGAGGCCGTGCGCGCCGAGGTCAGGCACCAGCCGCGGCTGGTGACGCAGTCCATGCTGGCCCTGCGCGATGCGGCTCTGCTGGGCGCCGGGGTGGTCCAGCTGCCCAGCATGTTCGTGCGCGAAGACCTGCGCAGCGGCACGCTGGTGCAGGTGCTGCCGGGCTGGGAACCGCGCCCCGAAATCATCCACGCCGTCTACGCCTCGCGTCGCGGTCAGCTGCCCGCCGTACGCGCGCTGCTCGACCATCTGGCCCAGTCCTTCAAGACCTTGTCGGAAGACTGAACATCAAAACCGCCTCCAGCACTTACTGGGTAATCGCCGTCAGCTATCGAAACGATAACAGCAGTATCAACCCAGAGCCGCCTGGATATCGCCTGCCAGCTTCTCGGGCTTGTCCTGGGGCGCGTAGCGGCGTATCACCTGCCCGTCACGGCCCACGAGGAATTTGGTGAAATTCCATTTGATGGACTTGGTGCCCAGCACGCCTGGCGCTTCGGAGGTGAGCCAGCGGTACAGCGGATGCGCACCGTCGCCGTTGACCTCGATCTTGTGCATGAGCGGGAAGCTGACGCCGAAGTTCAGCTCGCAAAAGCTCGCGATCTCGTCATCCGAGCCTTTCTCCTGCGCTCCGAACTGGTTGCAGGGAAAGCCCAGCACCACCAGGCCCCGGTCCGCATATTGCTCGTGCAGTGCCTGCAAGCCCTTGTACTGGGGCGTGAAGCCGCAGGCACTGGCGGTATTCACGATCAGCAATACCTTGCCCTGATACTGCGACAGAGGAGTGCTGCGCCCCTGGATATCGGTGGCCTCAAAGTCATAAACACTGTTTGCCATGCTGCTCTCCCGCCAAAGTGAAGCCCCAAGCTTAAGGCAGTCGGCAAAACATCTCACCATTGGAAACAAGCCCGCGCAGCCACGCCACGGAGACAATACCGGGGCTGCGACCATAGAAAAAACTATCCCCGCAAGCAGAGCGCCTGTTTTTTGGGCATTCTTCGCAGTCTTGCCTTCTTGCGGCCCTTGGCGGGCTGCCTTGCAACGTGCGTTTGTCCTTGAACGAATTGAAAGAAAAATGGGTAGCTCAGGCCACAGCTTTGTGGATGCGCGCTCGCGCCAGCACTCTGGGCCAGCGCATTGCAGCCCTGCCCTGGTGGCGTCGCTGGCCGACGCGGCGTGAATGGCTGTGGTTTGCCGCGGCCTTGCCGGTGCTGTTTGTCGTCTATGTGCTGCTGCTGATTCCGTTCACGCCCAGCATCAGCGACATCCGCAAGGCCAAGCTCGAGCAGCCGGCGCAGATCCTGAGCGCCGACGGCAAGCTGATCGGCGAGTTCAAGCGCAGCAACCGCCAGTGGGTGCCGCTGGAGCAGATTTCGCCCGCCGTGGTCAAGGCCCTCGTGGCCACCGAAGACCATCGTTTCTACGAGCACCATGGCATGGACTTCACGCGCACCGTGGGGTCGGTCATCCACACCCTTGGCGGCAATCCCCAGGGCGGCTCCACCATCACCCAGCAGCTGGCGCGCAATCTCTATCCCACGGAAATCGGCCGTGCACGCAATGTGAACCGCAAGCTCAAGGAGGCGATCACGGCCTTCAAGATCGAAGCGCTCTACACCAAGGACGAGATTCTCGAGACCTATCTGAACACCGTGCCCTTTCTCTACAACGCCTATGGCATAGAGATGGCTGCGCGCACCTATTTCGACAAACCGGCCGCCAGGCTCACGGTGCTGGAAAGCGCCACGCTGGTGGGCATGCTCAAGGGCAATGCCTATTACAACCCGGTGATCAACCCCGACCGCGCGATTGCCCGGCGCAACACCGTGCTGAGCCAGATGGTCAAGCGCGGCGAGCTCAAGGACGATGAGTTCGAGCGCCTCAGGAAACGCCCCATGCGTCTGGACTTCGAGCGCCAGGAGGAGCCCACGGGCATGGCGCCGCATTTTTCCCAGCAATTGCGCAAATGGCTGATCGCCTGGGCCGACAAACACGACTACAACATCTATACGGACGGCCTGATCGTCCGCACCACGCTGGACTCGCGCCTGCAGAACTGGGCGCAGCAAGCCGTGAACCGCCAGATGCAAACGCTGCAGGGCATTGCCAACAACAACTGGGGCCACCGGGACGGCTGGAGCGCCGAGAACGCGCTGGTACTGCAGCTGGTGCGCGAGACGGAGGCCTTTCGCAGGCTTGCCAGAAGCGGCAGGCCTTCCGATATCAGCGAAGAAGAGGCGCTCAAGAAGCTGCTGGCCGACAAGACCTTCATGAGGCAGCTGCGCGAGGACAAGACCCGCGTGCAGGCCGGCTTTCTGGCCATAGATCCGCGTACCTCGGCCGTGCTGGCCTGGGTGGGCAGCCGCGACTACGCACAGGATGCGTTCGACCATGTGGCCCAGGCGCGCCGTCAGCCCGGCTCCACCTTCAAGCCCTTTGTCTATGGCGCAGCTCTGCAGCGTGGCGCCAGGCCCGAGGACACACGCAAGGACGAAGCCGTGGAAATCCAGCTGCCCGGCGGCGAGGTATGGCGTCCCAGCGACGCCGTCGAGCCCACGGGCGTGCCCATGAAGCTCGCCGATGCGCTGGCCTATTCCAAGAACACCATCACGGCCGAGCTGGGCCAGGAAGTGGGCATGGACCGCGTCATCAAGCTGGCCCGCGGCCTGGGCGTGCGCCAGAGCCCGCTGGAGCCCGTGCCTTCGCTGGCGCTGGGCTCCAGCCCCGTCACGCTGCTGGAAATGGTCAACGCCTACGGCAGCATCGCCAACTCCGGCCGCTATATTCCGCCCCAGTTGGTCACCCGTATCGAGAATGCCGACGGCGAGCTGCTGGCCGAATTCACCCCGCCCAAACCCGATCAGGTCTGGGACGAGGAAGAAAACTACGGTCTGCTGGAGATGATGCGCGCCGTGATCGACAAGGGCACGGGCCGCGCGATTCGCAAGCAATACGGCATTCGCGCCGATGTGGCCGGCAAGACCGGCACCACCCAGGGCAATGCCGACGGCTGGTTCATCCTCATGCACCCACAGATAGTGGCCGGCGCCTGGGCAGGCTTCAACGATGCGCGCATCACGCTCAAGAGCGACCAATGGGGCCAGGGTTCGCGCAGCGCCCTGCCCATGGTGGGCGACTTCATGTCGCGCGCCATGCGCAGCCCGCTGCTCAATGCCAAGGCCCGGTTCACCGAGCCCAACACCAGCCACTGGTGGAGCGATCTGGTGGGGCGTCTGCGCGACAAGGTTCAGGAATGGAGCGGGCCCGCAGATGAGGGCAACGATCCCGATCGCACAGCGCCGACGGCTCCCGCCCATCCAGCACCCAACAGGAGCAATGGCAGCGAGGTCGACATCATCGAGAGCACGCCCGCTGCGCCGCCTTCGGCTATGAGCCAGCCCGCGCCAGCCGACAGCAACGCCCAGCCGCCTGACCTTGACAGCAGCCCCGGACTGGCTCCCGGCGAGATGATGCCGGCACCGGCCAGACCCCCCGCGCCTTCAAGCTGGAGCGATATAGGCACACCACTGCCGCCTGCCGCGCCACTGAATGCGCCGCAGGACAGCCAGTAGCGCGGTTTTCAGCCACATGCCCGACTGGGCTGTCGAATAACTGGTCCAATTGCAGATCGATACCCGCCAGCAGGTCTCCCACCAGGAGGCCGCTGGCGGATTTGTTTTCGCCGGGCATGAAACCCACATGCCGATGGCGCTGCGCCGATCCGGAGCCGACATGACCGCCAATACACCAACCATAGTCACCTTTGCCATCTACCTGCTGGGCATGCTGCTCATAGGTTGGGTGGGATACAAAGCCACGTCCAACCTGTCCGACTACATCCTGGGCGGGCGCAGTCTGGGCTCGGTGGTCACGGCGCTGTCGGCCGGAGCCTCGGACATGAGCGGCTGGCTGCTCATGGGCCTGCCCGGCGCGGTATTTGCCACCGGCCTGTCGGCCTCGTGGATTGCCATCGGCCTGTGCGTCGGTGCCTGGCTCAACTGGCGCTTTGTGGCGGCACGCCTGCGCGTCTATACCGAGAAGGTGGGCAATGCGCTGACCCTGCCCGACTACTTCACCAACCGCTTCGAGGATGGCAGCAGCCTGCTTCGCATCGTCACGGCGCTGGTGATTCTGGTGTTCTTCACCGTCTACTGTGCCTCCGGCGTGGTCGCGGGCGCCCGACTGTTCGAGTCCATGTTCGGCATGGACTACCAGACAGCCCTGTGGGTGGGTGCCGTGGCCACCATGGCCTATGTGTTCATCGGCGGCTTTCTGGCCGTGAGCTGGACCGACACCATCCAGGCCTCGCTGATGATCACCGCACTGATCCTCGCGCCGCTGATGGTCATCTATGCCGACGGCGGCGTGGGCGCCAGCGCGGCCATCATCGAAACTGCGCGCAGCGGTGCCTTCGACATGTTCCAGGGCCAGGGAGCGATCGCCATCGTCTCCCTGCTGGCCTGGGGTCTGGGCTACTTCGGCCAGCCTCACATTCTGGTGCGCTTCATGGCGGCCGAGTCGATCAAGACCATTCCCAACGCGCGCCGCATCGGCATGAGCTGGATGATGCTGTGCCTGGGAGGCGCCGTGGCCGTGGGCTTCTTCGGCATTGCCTTCTTTGCCAGCCGCCCCGATATTGCGACAAACGTCAACGGCAACCATGAACTCGTGTTCCTGGAAGTCGCCAAGCTGCTGTTCAACCCCTGGATCAGCGGTGTGCTGCTGGCCGCCGTGCTGGCGGCCGTGATGAGTACCCTGTCCTGCCAATTGCTGGTCTGCTCCAGCGCCCTCACGCAGGATATCTACAAGACCTTTTTGCACAGGAACGCCAGCCAGAAGCAGCTGGTCTGGTTCGGCCGTGCCATGGTGTTCGCGATTGCCGTGATCGCCATCCTGATTGCGCAGGACCCCCAGGCCAAGGTGCTGGGCATGGTCAGCAATGCCTGGGCCGGCTTCGGCGCCGCCTTCGGCCCGCTGGTGCTGATCTCGCTGCTCTGGGCCCGCATGACACGCAACGGCGCGCTGGCCGGCATGGTCGTGGGCGCGGTCACGGTTCTGGTCTGGCAGCATTACCAGTGGTTCAAGCTCTATGAGATCGTTCCCGGATTTGCGTTTTCCGCTATCGCAATCATAGTGGTCAGCCTGCTGGACAAAGAGCCTTCGGCCACGATCACGGCCAAGCACCGCGAGGTGGAGGCTGAAATCGCTGCCCACGGCGAATAAGCACTTTGGCCTCCGAGAAAGCCCTGTACGGCACTGCTGGCAGGGCTTTTTTGTCGCCAAGGCGATCAGGACGCAACCTCTAGGGGCCGTGAGCGGCCTCTCGCAGAGTGCACAAAAAATAGGCGCAACTTGCATTTTCAGGGCCTATCCGTCACACTTACGGGTCGAAATTTCAGGCATTACCTGAGATTCTGAAAGGTTTAGTGAATGCTCAAGGCCGCTGCAGCCAAGGTATATCAGACGGGTTTAGCGTTGATGCTGGGTGCCGCTTTTGCGCTGGCATCCCCTGCGGCTTTGGCGCGCAAAGCGCCGGAAGTCGGTGCCACCGTTCCCGGCTTTGAGACCGTGAGCCTGGCCGAACTGCCGCGCGAAGGCCGCACCACCTATGGCCGCATACTCCAGGGCGGTCCGTTCTCCAGCGACAAGGACGGCACGGTATTCGGAAACCGTGAGCGCATACTTCCGCGCCAAGCCAGAGGCTATTACCGCGAATACACCGTGCGCACGCCAGGCGCGAAAAACCGGGGTGCGCGACGCATAGTCTGTGGCGGCTTGCAGCCCCAGGTGCCCGATGCCTGCTTCTACACGGGCGACCACTACAACAGCTTTCAGCAAATCGTCCAATGAAGTTAAAAGACGCCCTCCAGGCCCGCCACACAGCGGCTTTTGACCTCTTGAATTCCGCAGCGGCGGTTTGCGCAGACAGCCTACAGCGCTGTCAGTACCGACTCTGCCACCAGTTTTGATGTTTTTAGAAAGAATCACGGAGATGGACACGCCACTTCGTAAGCCCTCGGAAACACCGTTGCGCAATGTTCGCCCGAACATCGTGCAATCCATTCGCGCCTATCGCATTCCTGATCTTCAGGCAGCAGCAGAGGCGCTGGGCTCCCATTTCCTTTATGCCAATCTGGCCCATGCCCAGACCAAGGCCGATGTTTTCGAGCTGCTGTCCACCCAGTTCTACCTGCCGGCACACTTTGGCAAGAACTGGGATGCGCTGTATGACTGCATGACCGACCCGATCAACAAATCCGGCCCGCAACCCGGTTTTGTGGTGGTGCTCGACCAGATTCCGACCACTCCCAAGTTCGACAAGGAAGTGCGCGAGCAGTTGCTGGACGTGTTCCGCGATACTGCGGACTTCTGGGCAGAGCGCAAGATTCCCTTCCGCTGCTTTTACTCATTCCTATAGGTCGGCTGCTGCGGCGCACACGACACCAAATGCCCGCCTTGAATGCGGGCGTTTTTGCTTTCAGAACCAAAGGCTCAGGCTGTGCCGCCCTGAGCGGCGGCCTTGAGCTGCATCCACTTGCCCATTGCAATCACCAGCACGGCGCCGCAAGCGGCCGCTGCGTAATGCGCCCAGGGATTGATCCGTACAAAACCTTCGAGCATATGGTCGCTGGTGATGGTTTCGCCGGCCACCCAGCCAATCAGTGCCGCGCCCAAAGTGACGATGACCGGAAAACGCTCCATCAGCTTGATCATCAGCGTGGAGCCAAAGATGACCAGCGGAATGCTGATGGCCAGGCCCAGAATCAGCAGCAGCATATCGCCGCCTGCTGCAGCAGCCACGGCGATCACATTGTCCAGACTCATGACCAGATCGGCGAGCAAAATGGTGCGAACGGCAGCCATCATGCCCTGCCTGGCCACGCTGCCGGAATCCTCTTCTTCATCTTCGCCCTTGAGCAGGCCCACGCCAATCCACAGCAGCAACAGGCCACCGATCACCTCGACGAATGGCAGCTGCATCAGCTTGGCTGCCACCACCGTCAAGGCAATACGCAACACCACGGCGGCACCGGAGCCGAGCAGCACCGCTTTTTTCTGCTGCTGCGGCGGCAGGCCACGTGCGGCCAGAGCGATGACCACCGCGTTGTCACCCGAGAGAATGATGTTGATCCAGACGATCTTGAACAAGCCGATCCAGAAATCGGCACCGAGCATGGCATCCATGGAAAATATTCCTGAGTTCTCTGTCCGTTGCACCTTGAACGGACAAACGCCCGGCATTGCAAAGCCAGGCGTGATCAATGCAGGGAAGTTTAGCCAACTGCCTCTTGGAGCCGCTATCGGCGTATTGCTTCTGACGTCATGGGAATTGCGGGCCACGGAGTTCGCTTTCGTTTTGGGACAGACTCCGCAGGCACCTCAAATTACCAGTTTTCAGTGATAGCCAAGCGACTTGATCTCGGTAACAGTGGGATACGAAAACCAGCGGCACCTCACACAATATGGCAGAGACTTTTTCCCTCCCTACAGAGTCCATTCTCCCCAGCCCCTTGATCGTGGTGGAGGATGAGCCGTTGATCCGCAATCGGCTGGAAAGCATTTTGCATGGCCTCGGATATGCGGATGATGCTCTCATCTTTGCTGCAACCCTGGGGCAGGCACGCGCCCGGCTGGCGGAGCATCCGGTCGCCATGGCACTGGTGGACCTGGGCTTGCCCGACGGCAGCGGCATAGAGCTGATCAGCCAGTTGCGCGCCGCCGATCCCGGCATGGGAATTCTGGTCATCTCCGCCTGGAGCACCGAGGATGCCATTCTGTCGGCGCTGCGTGCCGGGGCCAACGGCTATGTGCTCAAGGAGCGCGACGACCTGGAGGTCACCCTGTCCATACGCAGTGTGCTGCGCGGTGGCGCCCCCATCGACCCTTTCATTGCACGGCGCATCATTGCCGAGTTGCAGCCTTCCCAGCCCACGGAAGCACACAAGGAGATGCCGCCCGAAGCCATACTCAGCGCCCGCGAAATCCAGATCCTCAAGCTGGTCGCAGACGGCATGACCAACCGGGAGATCGCAGAGTCGCTCTTTCTCTCGCGCTACACCGTGGAATGCCATGTGAAGAATATTTACCGCAAGCTGGCCGTGCCTTCGCGCACCAAGGCGGTCAGCGAGGCCCGGGCACGCGGTTTGCTGAGCTGAATGTTCAAGCGGTCGGCTCTCATGCTCCGCCTGATATTTGCGCTCGTCATGGGCTGGAATTGCGGCGTGGTCTGGGCACAGGAGCTCAGGCCTCAGGACCTGCTCTGTGAACCGCGCATTGTGGCCCGCCAATCGGCCAAGGCAATGCCCGAGGGGCCTCCACCCGATGCGGCCTTGCTGCAATGGGTGGATGTGCCGGGGCTGGATGACTGGAGTCAACGCTGGCCCGGCTATGACGGTGCAGCCTGGTACCGCATCGATTGGGAGAGCCCCTGCGGGCGCGATCAGCCCGTGGCGCTGGCCGTCGTCAATATCGTGATGGCGGGCGAGGTGTTCGTGAATTCAGAACTGATCTGGCGCGATCAGTCGCTGGTGGAGCCGCTGAGCCGCAGCTGGAATATGCCACGCTACTGGCTGCTGCCCAAGGCGCTGCTCAAGGAGCAGGGCAACAGCATCTGGGTGCGCGTCCACGGGCTCAGCAGCCAGACGCCAGGCCTGGGGCGGCTGCGCATAGGCCATCCAGCCGAGCTCAAGCAATGGACGGCGCAGGCCACCTGGAACCTGCGCACCATTTATATGGTCTGCATCACGGTCAGCCTGGTGCTATGTCTGCTGTTTTCGTTTGCCTGGCTCCACAACCGCAATCAAAAACTCTATGGCTGGTACGCACTCAATCTGATGTGCTGGGCACTGATGCTCTGCTTTATGGTCATGACTGATCCCTGGCCCTTCAGCAGTACGCCGGCCTTTGCCAAGGGCAATTTGCTGGTTTTCATTGCCTTTACCTACACTTTCTGCATTTTTACGCTGCGCTTTGCGGAATTACGCCTCATGCGTCTGGAACGTACGCTGGCCGGCATATGCAGCCTCTGTGCCGTATTTGCACTGTCTGTGCCCGATGCACAGATAGCGCTGAGCCGGGCCGTCTGGCTGCTGATGTTCTGTCTTTGCGCTCTGGTGTGCCTGCTGTTTCCACTGCGCGCGCTGCAGACACGCACGCCAGCCCACATCGCTTTCAGCCTCTGCTTCGTGCTTTACCTGGCCATCGGCGTGCACGATCTGCTGCTGCTGACCAAGACCCTGGATCACAATCTGACGCTGACTCCCTACACCACCTTGCTGAGCATGCTGGTGATCGCGTGGTTGCTGGGGCGGCAGGTCGTGTTGAATATGCGCCGCATCGAGCACTTCAACCACGAACTCAGTCTCACCGTCACACAGGCCTGCGACGACCTGAGCCAGACCCTGGAGAGGGAACACCATCTGGCTCTGAGCCACTCCCGCCTGCAGGAACGTCTGCGCATTTCCCAGGATCTGCACGACGGTCTGGGCGGCTCTCTGGTGCGCTCCATTGCACTGGTCGAGCAGAGCAGCGCCCCTTTGCCCAATGCCCAGGTGTTGTCCATGCTCAAGCTCATGCGTGACGACCTGCGTCAGATGATTGACACCGGCACCAGCACCGCCATCCAGGTTCCCGAGACACCCATGCAGTGGCTTGCTCCGCTGCGCCACCGCTTTGCACGGCTGTTCGAGGAGCTGGACATTCAGGTGAAGTGGTGTCTGCCCGAATACTGGACTCACGCGCCCAGCCCCATTCAGTGCCTGACGCTGACCCGCGTGCTGGAAGAGGCATTGACCAATGTCATCAAGCACAGCCGCGCCAGCCAGGTCCAGGTTCGGCTGGAGATTCCCGACGCCAGGGAGTTGCAGCTGCAGATCGAGGACAACGGCACAGGCTTTGATTTGGATAGCACACAGATCAACAGCATGGGCGTGGGCATGCGCAGCATGCTGGCGCGACTGGAGCGCCTGCAAGGCACTCTGGTCATACAGTCCAGCCCCGGCCGCACCGAGCTGCGAGCCAGCCTGCCGCTGTTCGGCAAGGTGCAACGTCACACCGAAGTACAGAGCGCCGTGCCGTCTCCCCAGAGCATCTGGTAACTGCGCTAAGCTTTCTGCATGCCCCTGCTTATCGACGGAACACCGCATGAAGACGGCGTCTTCACCCTTGAGCTGACGCCTGACGCGCCGCACAGGCTCAAAACCAGCCCCGGCCAGGGCAGCCTGACCCTTGGCCCCAGGACGCTGTTGAAAACAGCGGACCTGTGGCTGCCTGTCGACGCCTGCGTGCTCTGGTCCTGCTTTGACCCCTTTGCCACGCCCGCCGGCTCGCCCTGGCCACGCAGCTTCTACTACACGGGCAATGACAGCGGCTTCTTCACATGGGCGCAGTTGCGTACTATCGAAAACTTCAGCTGGTACCCACAGCTACAGCAAGATGTACATATCGACGCCAGCCAGTCACAGATTCGCGAACTGAGCATTCATCTGCAAGCGGGCAATCAGGGCCACATCCACCTGAAGCTGCCGCAGCAGGGCATGCGCCTTCATCTGCAGGGCAATCTGGAGCAAATCACCGTCACCGCAGGCCTGCCTGAAAGCCTGAGTTTGAGCCCGGCCACCAGCAAGAACCCGGCCGATGAAGCCTTTCAGCTGCCCGACATGGGCAGCCTGAAACAGGTCGCCACGCTGGAGCTGCGCAATGGAGCGGGAAAGCAACCCATTTCGCTGCAAAACCTGCTGCAGTTTTCGAAGCTGGAATCGCTTTCCCTGTGGGGTAACCACAGCGATTTGGCTCAGCTTTCATCATGTACGCAGCTCAAGGCGCTATCACTGCGTTTTATGCGCCATCTGTCGGGACTGCCTGCGCTGCCGACCTGGCCGGAGCTGGACTTCTTCATCGCCTACAACGTGGAAGAAGCCACTGGCAAACACCTGCGCCAGCAACTCAAGGACCGGGCCAAGGCTCGACCCTGGGCTGACTACACATCCGTCAGCCAGTTGCGCAAGCCCGAATGGTGGGCCAAGGAATATGGGCGGCCATTTGCGGGCTGGCCCACAGCCCGTGCCAGGATTGCGCATGCAGCCTATGAGCTGGCTGAACAAGAAATTGGCACAGCCAGCAACCTTGGCCAAGTGCAAGCTGCACTGACAGCCTTTACCGCCCGCTTCAACACAGTCAAAGGCATTGAAACCAGCGAACGTGAAGACCTGGGGCTGGCCGTGCAGCAACTGGCACAACTGCCTGCGGCGCTGTCACTGAAGCTGACGGATGAGCAGGCCCAGCAGTGGTTTGATGAAAACCGCGACTACTAGCGCCTACCTATCGATTACCGAGCGGCCGCAGGATCGACCTGCGCAATGATGCCGCCTCCCAGGCAGACATCGCCGTCATAGAGCACGGCGGACTGACCAGGGGTGACAGCCCATTGCGCTTCGGGAAAGTCCAGACGGAAGCCGGCCTCCGTGGCCTGGGAAATCAGCGCAGGCGAATCGGGCTGACGGTAGCGGGTCTTGGAGCCGTAGGCCTTGCCCTCGGCCGGAGCTTGGCCCGCCACCCAGCTGACCTGATCGGCCAGCAGGGCATGCGACTGAAGCAGCGGATGGTCATGGCCCTGTACCACGCGCAGAATATTCTTGTCCATTTCCTTGCGTGCCACGAACCAGGGCGCATGGTCGCCCGCACCACGGGCAGCGCCCTTTTCCTTGACGCCGCCAATGCCCAGACCCGAACGCTGGCCCAGCGTGTAGAAGGACAGACCCACATGCTTGCCCAGCTTGCGGTTGCGGTCGTCCAGGATGAGACCCGGCTCCTTGCTGATATAGCGGTTCAGGAAGTCGCGGAAAGGGCGCTCTCCGATGAAGCAGATGCCCGTCGAGTCCTTCTTCCTGGCATTGGGCAGGCCGATCTCTTCGGCAATGCGACGCACCTCGGTCTTGTGCAGCTCGCCCACGGGGAACATGGCCTTGGACAGCTGGGCCTGGTTCAGGCGGTGCAGGAAATAGCTCTGGTCCTTGGTGTTGTCCAGGCCCTTGAGCAGCTCGAACAGCTGGGTAGACGGATTCTGGCGCACGCGTGCATAGTGGCCGGTGGCGATCTTTTCTGCTCCCAGGCGCATGGCGTGGTCCAGAAAGGCCTTGAACTTGATCTCCGCATTGCACAGCACGTCCGGATTGGGCGTGCGACCGGCCTGGTACTCGCGCAGGAACTCGGCAAACACGCGGTCCTTGTAGTCTGCGGCAAAGTTCACATGCTCGATCTCGATGCCGATCACGTCGGCCACGGCCGCCGCATCGACAAAGTCGATATTCGACGAGCAGTACTCGCTGTCGTCGTCATCTTCCCAGTTCTTCATGAAGATGCCGACGACCTCGTGGCCCTGCTTTTTGAGAAGATAGGCGGTGACGGCGGAATCCACACCGCCCGACAAACCCACCACGACACGCTGCTTGTTGCTCATAGGTATGCGATTATCCCAGCGCCCGTCAACTGCTGCGGGCGTGAGGATTTGCCATGGAACTGCGCCAGCTGCGCTACTTTGTACGAATTGTTGAACTGGGCTCCATGAGCCGGGCAGCGCTGGATCTGGACATGGTGCAGTCGGCGCTGAGCCAGCAGATCAGCCGCCTGGAGTCGGAACTCTCGACCCGGCTGCTGCAGCGCACACCACGCGGAGTCATCCCCACCGAGGCCGGCCAGGCTTTTTTCCACCAGGCCCAGCTGACCCTGCGCCATGCCCAGCAGGCCATTCACGCAGCCCAGCAGGCCCGGCTGTCGGGTGCCGTCAGCATGGGCCTGTCCCCCACGATTGCCAATGTGCTGGGCCTGCCGCTGATGCGTGCCATGCGCGAGCGCTACCCCGAGGTGCGTCTGCACATGGTGTCAGCCCTCTCGGGGCATCTGACGAGTCTTCTCAACGCCAGACAGCTGGATCTGGCCATCCTTTTCGATACTCAGAGCGCCAGACGATGGAGCGTGATGCCGCTGCTGGAAGAGCAACTGTTTCTGATCCAGTCGCGCCAGCAACCGGTGGCGCCGCAGATTCAGCATGAAGTGCCCATCAGCCTGGAGCAGCTGCAGCAGGTGCCGCTGATCCTGCCCTCGGGCAGCCACGGCCTGCGCAGCTCCATCATGGCTTCGTTCACCAGTGCCGGCTTTCAGTCGCAGATGGCCATGGAGATCGACTCGCTCACCCTGCTGATGGAAGCGGTCGATGCCGGCATGGGCGCCACGGTCCAGCCCTGGTCAGCCGTGGGCATGTACCGTGATGCTGCCGAGCGTTTTCAGTGGTCGCAGATCGCCGATGACTCGGTGCGGCGCAAGGCCGCGCTGTGCAGCCTGTCCGACGACGAGCTCTCGCCCGCTGCCCTGGCGGCACGTGTGGTGCTGACGGACTGCGCCAGGCAACTGGTGCATTCCGGAGTCTGGCGGGGAGCATCGCTGACGGATTGAGCCCCCGCCTTCCAGGCAGAGGATGAATGCGAAGCTGGCTGACCATGGGCGACGCCGGAAAATCAAGGCTCAGGCCTTACGTAATTTCCACAGCAACTTTGTTGTCATGTGAAGCTCATACCTCATGGCAAACCTAGATCTTCATTACAACATTGCTGTTGCGCCCCCTGGGCAGCATCTCGACATCCATCTTGCACCACGCCGACGGCGCCAGCCTACAGCGGGTGCGAGTGCGCTTTTTTAATATGAGCCTTGCCTCGTGCTGGATGTGAAGTGCGCTTCAGGACAGCCAGCCAAAACCAAGGTTCATTTATGACATCTCTCGATATTCAGTTGCTGCTGACCGCCCTGGTCAGCGTGCTGGTGCTGGTCGCCTTGATCGTTTCACGCATCAAGCTGCACCCGCTGCTGGCCCTGCTCATCGTCTCGGTCGGCGTCGGCTTTGCCACCGGCATGGATCCGGAAACCATCGTCAAGCAGCTGACCAACGGCGCGGGCAAAACGCTGGGCGCCGTGGGCGTCGTGATCGCGCTGGGCGCCATGCTGGGCAAGATCCTGGCCGATGCAGGCATCACCGAGCAGATCGCCGAAGCCATTCTCAGGCACTCCTCCGATCGCATGATCCCCTGGGCCATGACCCTGGTGGCCTTCATCGTCGGCATCCCCATGTTCTTCGAGGTCGGCCTGGTGGTCATGCTGCCGCTGATCTTCAGCGTGGCGCGCAAGCTGGAAAGCCAGGCCCGTTTCAAGGGCTCGGCCTATGTCTACGTCGGCGTGCCCGTGATCTCGGCACTGGCGGCCATGCACGGCATGGTTCCGCCCCATCCCGGCCCACTGACCGCCATCGCCACCCTCAAGACCACGGTCGGCCCGACCATGCTGTACGGCTTTCTGGCCGCCATTCCGGCCATGGTTCTCGGCGGCCCGCTGTATGGCGCCTTCATCGCCCCGCGCATGAGCACCAAGCCCGACCAGGCCTTGCTGGACCAGTTCACCATCACCGAGAAAGCCACTGCCGACCAGCAGCCCAGCATCGCCCTGGGCGTGCTGGCGGCCCTGCTGCCCGCCATTCTGATGCTGATCCACGCTGTTGCCGAGATGCTGCTGCCCAAGGATGCGGCAGCCATGCATGTGGCCAGCTTTCTGGGCAATCCCCTGATCGCCATGCTGCTGGGCGTGCTGTTCGCCATCGTGGCCCTGGTGATGGCCCGTGGCGGCGATACCGAAAAGCTGCGCGACGCGCTGGGCAAGAGCCTCAAGCCGATTGCCTCCATCATCATGATCATTGCCGGTGGCGGCGCCTTCCAGCAGATGCTGACCAGCGCCAAGGTCGGTGATGCCATCGTCCATCTGACCCAGCAGTTCGCCTTCCCGCCGCTGATCCTGGGCTGGCTGATCGCCATGCTGCTGTCCGTCTCCACCGGCTCGGCCACCGTGGGCATCGTGGGCGCTGCCGGCCTGCTGGCGCCGCTGGCGGGGGCCGACCCCAGCCTGAACCTGCCTCTGCTGGCCCTGTCCATCGGCTGCGGCTCGCTGTTCTTCAACTATGCCAACCATGCCGGTTTCTGGATGGTCAAGGAGTCCTTCGGCATGACCATGGGCGAAGCCACCAAGACCATCTCGGTCGTGCAGTCCATCGTGGCCGTGGTGGGCCTGATCATGGTGCTGCTCTTCAACGCGCTCGTCACCGTGCATTGAAGCCGGCCGTCTAGGCCACACCGGGGCTGCAGCGCAGCGGCCCTGGCGCCTTCCTCCGGGGCTGCAAGCCGTGACACAAGGCCGCATCACGCCGCCTTCGGCCTGCGGCAGAACCAATCCATCACGATTGGTGATACCCCCATCCCCTAGCCCCGCT
This sequence comes from Comamonas sp. wu1-DMT, assembly GCF_040187805.1. Classification (NCBI taxonomy): domain Bacteria; kingdom Pseudomonadati; phylum Pseudomonadota; class Betaproteobacteria; order Burkholderiales; family Comamonadaceae; genus Comamonas; species Comamonas sp. wu1-DMT. The sequence continues at coordinate 86,080 of NZ_JBANEM010000009.1, read as the reverse complement.
GCACGGGTGAGGCGGTGCTCACTACAGTGACGTTCAACTCCAATCTAACCCTGTCAACCGCGCTCCGGCAGCGGAAATGACAGAGGACATTTCCCCACGTTGAACCGCTGCAGGCACCGCCCGTGGCAGCCCATCATGAAAACTGAAGCCTTTGACACCGATGTACTCGTCATCGGTGGTGGCAATGCCGCCCTGTGCGCCGCGCTGATGGCGCGCGAAGCAGGTGCCCGCGTGCTGCTGCTTGAATCTGCACCGCGCGAATGGCGTGGCGGCAACTCCGGCCACACCCGCAATCTGCGCTGCATGCACGACGCTCCCCAGGACGTGCTGGTCGAGGCCTATCCCGAAGAAGAGTACTGGCAGGACTTGCTCAAGGTCACGGGCGGCATCACCAACGAGCATCTGGCGCGCATGGTGATCCGGGCCTCCTCGACCTGCCGCAACTGGATGCGCAGGCATGGCGTGCACTTCCAGCCGCCGCTGTCGGGCGCGCTGCATGTGGCGCGCACCAATGCCTTCTTCATGGGCGGCGGCAAGGCGCTGGTGAATGCCTATTTCCGCAGCGCCGAAAAGCTGGGCGTGGAAATCCGCTACGAGTCGCCCGTGGACAAGCTCGAAATCGAGAACGGCCGGTTCCAGGCCGCATGGGTCAAAACCAAGGATGGGCGCCAGCGCATCACGGCCAAAAGCTGCGTGCTGGCGGCGGGCGGCTTCGAGTCCAACCGCGAATGGCTGCGTGAGGCCTGGGGCCAGAACGAGCGCGGCGAATGGCCAGCTGACAACTTCATCATCCGCGGCACGGCCTTCAACCAGGGCGTGCTGCTCAAGCATATGCTGCAAGAGCAGCAGGCCGACGGCCTGGGCGATCCCACCCAAGCTCACATGGTGGCCATCGATGCCCGCGCTCCGCTGTACGACGGCGGCATCTGCACGCGCATCGACTGCGTCTCGCTGGGCGTGGTGGTGAACCGCGATGCCCAGCGCTTCTATGACGAGGGCGAGGACTTCTGGCCCAAGCGCTATGCGATCTGGGGCCGTCTGGTAGCCCAGCAGCCCGGCCAGACGGCCTACTCCATCATCGACAGCAAGGCCATAGGCCGCTTCATGCCGCCGGTGTTCCCCGGCGTGAAGGCCGACTCCCTGCCCGAGCTGGCACAGAAGCTGGGTCTGGACGTGGACACCTTCATGACCACGCTCGACGCCTACAACAGCAGCTGCAAGGTCGGCCATTTCGACCATACCGCGCTGGACGACTGCCACACCGAAGGCCTGGCTCCGGCCAAGACGCACTGGGCGCGCCCGCTCGACACCGGCCCCTACTACGGCTATGCGCTGCGCCCCGGCGTGACCTTCACCTATCTGGGCCTGAAGGTGGACGACACCTCCGCCGTGCGCTTCAAGGACCAGCCCAGCCAGAACCTGTTCGTGGCCGGCGAGATGATGGCCGGCAATGTGCTGGGCAAGGGCTACACGGCCGGTGTGGGCATGTCGATCGGCACAGCCTTTGGCCGCATTGCCGGGCGCAATGCCGCGCTGGCGGCTGCTGGCAAACCCGCTATCCATGGCGCCGTAAAGGACTGAAATGAAACACCCCCTGAGCGGCTTCGCCGCTTCCCCCTCCCTCTTTGGGAGGGGGACAACGCCCTCGCTGCGGGGCGGCCCTTGCTCGGCGTCTCTGACTTGGAGCACGCCAGTTTCAAGTGATGCGAATCACGGTCAACATCATTGATACTGACATGCAAACCCTGAAATCCCTGCAAGAACTGGGCAAGGAAGCCCAGACCCTGGCCACCGGTAAGGTGATTCCCATCCTCCCCGCCCCAACGGAAACCGCTGCCGAGGACGAGGTGGCGCGCGTGATGCAGATCTGCAATGCCTGCCGCTATTGCGAAGGTTTCTGCGCCGTGTTCCCGGCCATGACGCGCCGTCTGGAGTTCGGCAAGGCCGATGTGCATTACCTGGCAAATCTCTGCCACAACTGCGGCGCCTGCCTGCACGCCTGCCAGTACGCACCGCCGCACGAATTCGGCATCAACATTCCCAAGGCCATGGCCGAAGTGCGCGGCCAGACCTATGCCGACTATGCCTGGCCGCCCGCCATGGGCAAGCTGTACCAGAAGAACGGCCTGACCCTGTCCCTGGCACTGGTGGCCGGCCTCTTCCTGTTCCTGGCGCTGGCCGTGGCCGCGCAAGGCGGTCTGGGCCAGCTGTGGAACGGCAATCTGGGCAACAACTTCTACAACCTGTTCCCTCACAATCTGCTGGTCGGCATTTTTGCGCCGGTGTTCCTGTTCGTGGTGTTTGCGCTGTCCATGGGCGTGCGCCGCTTCTGGAAGGATGTGAAGCCCGCCACCAGCAATGTGGATGTCAGCGGCCCGGCCGCTGCCGAAGCCACACACGACGTGCTGCGCCTGAAATACCTGGACGGCGGCCATGGCGACGGCTGCCACAACGAGGACGACGAGTACACCTTGAAGCGTCGCCGCTTCCACCACCTGACCTTCTACGGCTTCATGCTGTGCTTTGCAGCCACTGGTCTGGCCACGGTCTATCACTATGTCTTCGATCTGCCCGCTCCCTACGAGCTGCCCAGCCTGCCCAAGATTCTGGGCGCCCTGGGCGGCGTGAGCCTGATGATCGGCACGGCCGGCCTCTGGATGCTGAACCGCGCGCGCCATCCGCTGCATGGCGACACCAAGCAAAAGCCCATGGACCTAGCCTTCATCGCCCTGCTGTTCCTGGTGGCCGCAAGCGGCCTCGCGCTATGGCTGGGCCGCGCCACGCCGGCGCTGGCACTGCTGCTGTGCCTGCACCTGGGCGCCGTGATTGCGCTGTTTGCCACCCTGCCCTACGGCAAGTTTGCCCACGGCGTGTTCCGCACGGCTGCCCTGCTGCGCCACAACACCGAAAAGCGCGAGCCCAGCCCCATCGGCCTGGGCGCTGATTGAGCGAAGCCCCATGACAGGCGCGCCCGCCGTGCCTGCTTTCAGAAAAATCAGCCGGAATACCGGCATTCCTTTCCGACCAAGGAGACATCCCATGATGAACAAACGCCATTTCCTGCGCGCCACGGCCGTGGCCGCCTCTCTGCTGAGCCTGGGCTCGGCGGCACAGGCCGCTCCCGACTGGCTGCCCAACAAGCCCGTGACCCTGGTCGTGGGCTTTGCCGCAGGCGGCGCCGCCGACGCGGCGGCGCGCATGATTGCCAAGAAGCTGGGCGAAAACATCGGCCAGACCGTGGTGGTGGACAACAAGGGCGGCGCGGGCGGCAATATCGCCCACCAGTTCGTGACCAAGGCGCCGACCGACGGCTCGGTGCTGCTGTTCGGCTCCATCGGCCCGCTGACGATTGCCCCCCACATCATGAAGGTGGGCTACAACCCCTTCACCGACCTGGCACCCATCTCTGGCGGCGTGAACTTCCCCAATGTGCTGGTGGTGCACAGGGGCGCCGGCGTGAAGAACCTGGCCGAGTTCGTGGCCAAGGCCAAGAAGAACCCCGGCAGCGTGGACTATGCCTCCACCGGCGCGGGCTCGGCCTCGCATCTGGCGGGCGAGCTGTTCAACCAGCGCGCTGGCGTGGAGATGGTTCACGTGCCCTACAAGGGCGGTGCACCGGCCCTGCAGGACTTGCTGGGCGAGCGCGTCACATCCTACTTTGCCGCGCCCCCGACGGCCCTGCCGCATGTCGAGACCGGCAAGCTGATTCCGCTGGCCACAACGGGCCTGACGCGCCCGGCCTACATGCCCAATATTCCCACCGTGGCCGAAGCCGGCTTCCCCGGCTTCGAGGCGCTGAACTGGTATGCCTTCGTCGCCCCCGGCAAGACCCCCACACCCGTGCTGGACCGCTGGAACCTGGAAATCGTCAAGGTGCTCAAGGACCCCGGCGTGGCCGAGGCGCTCAAGGTCCACGGCCTGACGCCCCAGCCCACGACGCGGGCCGAGTTCGCGGCCTTCATGAAGAAGGAATACGAGCAATGGGGCAAGGTGGTCAAGGAACGCAAGATCACCCAGAACTGAGAGCGTGTTCACGATCTGAGAGCACAAACCCGCTCGCGCCGATGGCATAACGCATGAATTGGGCGCAATCCAAGTCAGGGCGGCGACGGCCGCGCCGCTCCCGCAGCGAGAGAGGCGCCGTGCCACGGGCGCCGTGCAACGGGGGAAGCCGTACAGCCGCTCAGACTGTGATGGGCTTTTTCTCCACGGGAGCCGCAAAGCCCACGCACAGACGGTTCCAGACATTGATGCAGCCGATGGCGTAGCTGAGCTCCACGATCTCGCGCTCGCTGAAGTAGGGGCGCAGGGCCTCGAAGTCCTGCTGCCCGGGATGGGCCTGGCTCAGCTGGGTGCAGCGCTCGGCCCAGTTCAGCGCGGCGCGCTCGCGCATCTCGAACAAGTCCACCTCGCGCCAGACCACCACGCTGTTGATGCGCTGCAGGTCCTCGCCGCGCGAGAGCAGTTCGCGCACATGCATGTCCACGCAGAAGGCGCAGCCGTTGATCTGCGAGACGCGCAGATAGACCAGCTCCAGCAGCTGCACACCGAGGCTGGAGCGCGCGATCTGAGCGTTGAGGCCGGCCTGCGCCTTGTAGAGCTCGGGTGCCAGCGCACGGAAGTCCAGGCGCGGCGTGGGGATAGCAATAGGGCTGGCGGTGGGGTTGGCGATGTCGGCCATGTGAATACTCCTTGAGGCATTGCAGGCCCGCCCCTGCGGCCGGCCCATGCCTCTTAGACGCGGCAGCGGCGCGGTTTGTGACAGACCTCGCCCTTCATCGCCGGGCTATCAATAAACATAGCTGCCATCGCCTGCTGCAAAACAAATTCAGCAATAAAACCATCTGAAGCTTTTGATTGACTGACGGTAACAGCTATTGTTTTTTCGCCTTCTGCGACGGGCCTCACTCATCAGGCAATCAGGCAGGCGGCAGCAGCACGCGGGTCAGCTTGTCCGGATTGCGTAGCGTGTAGATGCGCCGGATCAGTCCGTCCTCGACCAGCAGCGTCTGCACCGACTCCACCTGGCCGTCCACACAGCGCACCAGACCCGGCAGGCCATTGACCCGCGCCAGATGCAGGCTCTGCTCCTGCCCGTCGCGGCGCAGACGCCGGGCCGTGGCGAAGTACAGCAGCGCCAGGCGGCGCCCGGTCTCCAGCACGTGACCAAAGGATGCCACCTTGCCGCCGCCGTCGCTGATCAGCGCGGCATCGGGCGCGAAGAGCGCCTGGATCTGCGCCAGATCGCCCCCCCCGCGCAGCCTGGGCAAAGCGGCGCAGCAGCTCGGCATGGGCTTGTGCGGGTGCCTCGAAGCGCGGCCGTCCGGCCTTCACATGGGCACGCGCACGGTGCACCAGCTGACGGCAGGCGGCCTCGCTGCGGCCCAGCGCCTGGGCCACTTCGGCGTAGTCGGCATCGAAGACCTCACGCAGCAAAAAGGCCGCGCGCTCCTCGGGCGTCAGCTGCTCCAGCACGAACAGCAGCGCCGTGGAAACATCATGGGCCTGCTCCAGCAGCTCCTCGGCCGAGGGAGCGGCCTCGGACCAGGGCTGGACCAGCGGCTCGGGCAGCCAGAAGCCCGCATAGTGCTCACGCTCCACGCGCAGGCGCCGCAGCCGGTCTATGGCCAGCCGCGTGGCCGTGGTCACCAGCCAGGCCTCGGGCTGGGCAATGGAGGTGCGCTCGCTGTCCTGCCAGCGCAGCCAGACATCCTGCACCAGATCCTCGGCCTCGGCTCGCTGGCCCAGCATGCGATAGGCCAGCCCGAACAGGCGCGGGCGATGGCGCTCGAAATCCTGCAGTCCCGCATCGGCGGGCGGCGCAGTGTGGGAAGTGGGGCTCACGTGATGTCTCCTGCAAATAGGCCGGGCCAGCCACCCAGTGTGACAGGCACCAAGCCTTAGACGCAGAACGCACAGCTTTTGTGACAACGCAGCCAAAAACTGGCGCACTTCGAGCCAGGGACGCCGAGCAAGAGCCGCCTCGCGGCGAAGGCGTCGTCCCCCTTCCGGGGGAAGCCGCGCAGCGGCTCAGGGGGGGACCTCAATACCCCACCGCGCACCCGTCCTTGCGCGGATCGGAACCCGCGATGTAGTGCTCGCCATCGCGCAGCACCAGTTGCGCGCCGCCGAAAGCGAACACGCCATGGCCGGCCTCGATGCTGACCTCATGGCCGCGTGCGCACAACTGCTCAACCACGGCGGCATCGAAGGACGGCTCCACGGCCACGCCCTTGCCGCCGGTCACGCGCCAGCGCGGCGCATCGGCCGCAGCCTGCGGGTTCTGGCCGTAGCGCAGCACGCGCAGGGCCATCTGCAGATGGCCCTGGCTCTGCATCGGGCCGCCCATGACGCCGAACGCCATTTGCGGTCTGCCGTCGGCATGCATGGCAAAGGCCGGAATGATGGTGTGCGAGGGACGCTTGCGCGGACCGACCTGGTTGGCATGACCGGCCTCGGTGGTAAAGCCGTGGCCGCGGTTCTGCAGGCTGATGCCCGTGCCCGGCACGACCACGCCCGAGCCGAAGCCCATGTAGTTGGACTGGATGAAGGAGACCATCATGCCGCTGGCATCGGCCGTCGCCAGGTAGACCGTGCCGCCGGGCCGGGGCGCGCCGCAGCGAGGGTCGCTGGCCTTTTCGCGATCGATCAGCTGCGCGCGTTCGCGCAGGTAGTCGCGGTCCAGCAGCTGCGCTGGGGTGACCCGCATATGGTCAAGGTCGGCGTTGTACTGGTGCAGGTCGGCAAAGGCCAGCTTCATGGCCTCGATCTGCAGGTGCACGCTGTCCACGCCGTCCAGCGGCTGCGATCCGATCGGATCGCCACCCGCACCCAGCTCGTCGAGCATGCCCAGCGCCATCAGCGCCGCAATGCCCTGGCCGTTGGGCGGGATCTCGTGGATCACCGAGTCACCGAACTTCTGCGACACCGTTCCCACCCAGTCGGCCTGGTGCGCGGCCAGGTCTTCCTCGCTCATCACGCCGCCGCAGGCCCGCGAATGCTCGACCATCTTCCTGGCCAGCGCGCCGCGGTAGAAGGACTCGCCCAGGGTCTCGGCAATCTCTTCCAGCGTGCGCGCATGGGCTTCGCTCCTGAACACTTCACCGGCTCGGGGAGCGCGGCCACCGGGCAGAAAGCACTCGGCAAAGCCGGGCTGGTCGCCCAGTTTCTTGCCGCCCAGCTCCCACAGTGTGGCAATCGTGGGCGAGACCGGGAAACCGTTGCGTGCATAGTCGATGGCGGGCTGGGCCACCTGCGCGAAGGGCAGCTTGCCGAAGCGCTTGGACAGCGCCACCCAGGCCGACACGGCGCCGGGCACGGTCACGGCATTCCAGCCCTTTTCCGGAATGCCGCCGAGCTGGGCAAAGTAGTCGGGCGTCCAGCCCGCAGGCGAGCGGCCCGAGGCGTTGAGGCCGTGCAGCTCCTTGCCGTCCCAGACGATGGCAAAGCCGTCGCTGCCAATGCCACAGCCCGTGGGCTCGACCACCGTGAGCGTCATCGCCGCGGCCAGTGCCGCATCCACGGCGTTGCCGCCAGCCAGCAGCATGGAGAGGCCGGCCTGCGCGGCCAGCGGCTGCGAAGTGCTGACCACATTGCGCCCCAGCACCGGCGAGCGATGCGAGGCATAGGGAAGCGTCCAGTCCTTGATGAGGTTTGTCATATCTAAGTCCGATCAGTGATTCATGGGCGCCGCGCTTAAAACTGGCACGCCCCAGGCCATAGGCATCGAGCAAGAGCCGCCTCACGGCGGGAGGCGCCTAGCCGGGGGCGCCTAGCCGGGGGCGCCGAGCCGAGGATGCCGTCCCCCCGGCGCAGCCGCACAGGGGGTTGCATATGTCATTCCAAAGTAATGTGGTTGTCCCTGATGACCTTGGCCCAGCGCGCGCTGTCGGCCTGCACCATGGCAGCGAACTGCGCGGGCGTCTGCGGCTTGGCGGGCTCCACGCCCTGCTTGGCCAGGCTGGCGATCACCTCGGGATTCTGGATGGCGCGGTTGAAGGCCTGGTTGATCCTGCCGACCAGCTCGGGCTTCATGCCGGCCGGGCCGTAAAGGCCGAACCAGGTGACCGAGGAATAGCCTGGCAGGCCGGATTCGGCCACCGTGGGCAGATTCGGCGCCAGCGTGCTGCGCCTGTCGCCGGTCACGGCCAGGGCACGCAGGCGGCCGCTGGCCACATGGGGCATGCCCGTGGGAATGGAGTCGAACAGCAGATGCACCTGGCCTGCCGCCAGATCGGTGATCGACTGCGCCGTGCCCTTGTAGGGCACATGGGCGAGCTGTATGCCGGCCTGGGCGGCAAAGGCGGCGGTGTTCAGGTGCACGATGGTGCCATTGCCGCTGGTGGCGTAGTTGAGCTTGCCGGGATTGGCCCTGGCATAGGCAATCAGCTCCTGCACGCTCTTGACCGGCAGCGAGGGCGTGACCAGCAGCACGCTGGCCGCATCCGCCGTATGCGCAATGGGACTGAAATCCTTGTCCGCCTTGTAGGCCAGCCTGGGCATCAGATGTGGCGAAATCGCATGCGTGCTGCTGGTGGTGAACAGCAGCGTGTAGCCGTCGGCCGCCGCCTTGGCGGCCTCGGCCGTGCCTATGGTGCCGCCGGCGCCGGGCCGGTTGTCTATGACCAGCTGCTGGCCCAGCTCCTGCGATACGCGCTGCGCGATCACGCGTGCCACCAGATCGGTGGCGCCGCTGGCCGGAAACGGCACGATCACGCGCACCGGTCGGCCGGGCCAGGCGGCCTCGCCCTGGGCCAGGGCCGGAAAGGCCAGCAAACCACCGGCCACGGCCGCAGCGGCCTGAAGCCACTGGCGGCGCGTCGTTGAAACAGTAAACCGTGCCCGCATGGCAACTCCTGCAGAAATGGAGGGCTGGCCGCTGCCTGGCGACCATCGAACGGGAGATCTTAGAAAACCGGGGCATTTGCCGCTATCGGCAAATTTGCAAGCCGTCGTTGCCAAAACAGCAAACCGGGCACAATGGCGCTTTGCCGCCACCGCCTGCCATGCCCGAGTCCCGCCATTTGCTGCTGCAAGACACCGCGCTGCGCTACTTCCACGAAGTCGCGCAATGCGGATCGCTGAGCGAGGCTTCGGCAAGACTGCATGTGGCAGCCTCGGCCATCAGCCGCCAGATTGCGGCATTGGAGGAGCGGCTGGGCACGCCGCTGTTCGAGCGCCGCCCGCGCGGCATGGTGCTCAACGCCGCCGGCGAGATCCTCGCCGATCATGCGCGCCGAGCAGGGCTGGACGCCGAGCGCGCGCTCGACGAGATCAAGGCCTTGCAGGGCCTGCGCAGCGGCAAGGTGCGCATCGCCAGCTCCGATGCCTTCGCCAGTGAATTCCTGCCGCGCCTGTGCGCGGCCTTCCAGCGCGAGCACGGCGGCATCGTCTTCGAAGTGACGGTGCTTCCCACGCACGAGGTTTCCGGTGCCGTGCGTACCGGCACGGCCGACATAGGCCTGTGTTTCAGCCGGGCCCCCGAGCCCGGCATCGCCGTCGCCTGCCGCGTAGCCGCGCCCGTGCTGGCGCTGGTGGCATCCGGCCATGAACTGGCGCAGGAGCGCAGCGTGGCACTGGCAAGGCTGGTGCGCTATCCGCTGGCATTGACGCCACCCAGCACGGCCGTGCGCCAGTTGCTGGATGCAGCCTGCAGCCGCCAGGGACTGATGCTGGCGCCGGCCCTGGAGAGCAATCACGGCAAGACGCTGCTGAACTTTGCGGCCCAGGGCGCAGCGGTCGCCGTGGCCAGCGAAATCGCCGCCCGCGACATGGTGGCCACAGGCGCGCTCGTGGCCGTGGCACTCAGCGACCGCGGCATGGATTTGCGCGATATCGAGGTTCAGACCCTGGCCGGCCGCACGCTGCCGCATGCGGCGCAGTCCTTTCTGGAGCTGCTGCAACTGCGCCTGCCCGCAGCCTGGTGATACGGCAGCCGCTCGCGCCGACTCAATCCGCCTTGGGGCGCAGCACCAGCCATAGCGACAGCGCAATCAGCCCGCCACCCATGGCATGAGCGATGGTCAAGGACTCATCGAGCAGGGCCCAGCCCCAGAGCACGGCAAACACGGGCACGATAAAGGTCACGGTCAGCGCCTTTTGCGGGCCTTCATCGGCAATCAGCCGGAAATACAGCACATAGGCCAGAGCCGTGCTCAACAGGCCCAGCAGCGCCACATTGCCCCATGCCAGCAGCGGAGCGGCCTGCAGCCTGGCCAGCATGCCGGACTCCAGCGCCATGTCGATGAGCAGCGCCGGCGTCAGCACCATCAGCGCACCGAGCTGGCTGATGAAAACGGCAGCGCGCGTGTCCACGCACGCATTGGCACCGGCCAGCCTGAGCGTCAGATAGCTGGAAAACGCATAGCAGACCGTGGCCACAAAACAGGCAGCCATGCCTCCCAGCACGGCACTGCCGAGATCCAGCGGCCCGGCCTGGGCCAGCACCGCCACACCGCCAATCCCCAGCAGCACCGCCACCACACGCGCGGGCGTGATCGCCTCGGCAAACACCAGCGCTCCCACCACGGTAGCAACCAGAGGCGTGGTGGCATTGAAGATGGCGCTATAGCCCGATGGCAGCACCTGGGCCGCCAGCGCGTACATGAGAAAGGGGATGCCGGAATTGATGACACCCAGCCCCAGCAAGGGCCAAAGATAGCGTCCTGGCCTGGGCCGGTAGCCCATGGCAAACAACGCCGCGCCAAGGCCCAGCGCCGAAAACAGGCCGCGTCCCACGGCCGTGGGCACGGCCCCCAGATGGGATACGGCCACGCGCATGAATAAAAAAACTGCCGCCCCAGAGGGCGGCCAGTGTCATGAGTCGGATCAGGCTGGCTACAGACATACAGGACATTGTGCACAGCCCCGGCCTGCACGCCTGTCACAACTGCCGAATGCCAATATCAGTGAATCTGCACCAGCACATCGTCCAGCGTGGCACCGGCCTCTTCCGGCACCGGGCGCGTCAGCTGCGGCACCTTGTAGATGCTGGCATCGGCATGAATCAGGCCTATGTCATAGCGCTGGCCGGCCAGATAATCGCCCACCGACTCCAGCACGATGGGGCTGCGATGCAGATGCTCGGTGGCCTTGAGCTCATCGAGCGAGAGCCAGACGCTGCGCACGATGCCGTCGTCCAGATGGCGCTGGGCATGGTGCATGCCCAGATCGCCCGTGAAGGCGAAGCGCAGATAGGTGATGTCCGAGCCCGTGCGCGTGCGCACAAAGCGGTTCATGTAGATGCCGACCAGAGCCGTGGGCGTGAAGCTGTAGGCCGTCTCTTCCATGACTTCGCGCACACAGGCATCGACAGGGCTTTCGGAAGGGTCGAGATGACCGGCCGGCGTGTTCAGACGCAGTCCATCCGCCGTTTGTTCTTCCACCAGCAAAAAACGGCCATCGCGTTCGATGATGGCCGAGACAGTCACATTGGGTTTCCAGCGATTGGGCATGGCCGGCATTATCCTTGTCCCAACCCGACGATGTGTCAGATAAATCCCACCATATAGAGCGCTCCTTCGCCGTAACTGGCCAAATGTTGCTGCTGCGCAGCATTTGTCACGGATTCGACCACATAGCCTTGACGCTCCCAGTAAAGCCGCGAACCCTGCACCGAAACCAGTGCCGTGCGCTGCACGCCGCGCGCTCTGGCCTGCGCCTTCAGGACCTGGACCATGCGCCGCGCCAGGCCCTGGCCGGCGGCAGCCTCGGACACGGCCATATCGTGCAGATAGAGCACGCAGGCGTCGTCATATTCGGCAAAGTCGCCGTTGAGCGGCGTGATGGCTCCGGGGCGCGACCAATAGGCTGCCAGATAGGCCACCAGTTCCCCGCCCTGCTCGGCCGCCCAGGAACAATGCCCGGCCGTCCGCAAACGGCGCACAAACACCTCGCGCGGCTCGGCAAAGTCCGCACCATAGCAATGCTGCTGTATGCGCATCACGGCATCCACATCGTCCGCTCCCAGCGCGCGCAGCTGGATTGGCATCGACTCCGTCATCAAAAACTCTCAAATCAATAGTTGTCAACGCTTATCAGTCAATGGCTGACAGCCAATTTCAATCAAAATCCGGCACATAGCTTAGCAAGCCGTTCATCTCGCAGCAGTCTGTAGGCGCTATGGCGATAGTAATGATTCTCAATTGGAAATGCATCGCCATCCTCCCTAACATTCATTCATCGCACAGGGAGAAACAGATGACACGCTTGATCAAGACATTGCGCCAAAACCAGCTCACGCTGACCAAGACCGCCAGCTACTACGTGATACACATCACCGTGGCCGCCTGCGTCGCCTATGCCGTGACCGGCAATCTGATTGCTTCGCTGACGCTGAGCCTGCTCGAGCCCACGGTCCAGGCCTTTGCCTTCTTCTTCCATGAAAAAGTCTGGGAGCGCCGCCTGAAGAAACGCGAGCAGCAAGCGCTTGCCGGACAGGCACTGAGCGCCTGAGAGCCGTCTATGAACGCCGACCACCCCACCACTTTTGCGCAATGGCTGCTGCAGTCCCTGGCCATGCTGGGCGACTGTAACGGCCATCTTCGCGATCTGTAGAAATTATGTGTACAAGCTTTTTGATAAGCCATGGGTAAATATTGAATATCCCAGGCTCTTTGTGAGCTTCTGATCATTCACGCCAGAAAATCATCCGAGCCTGACTCTCCCGCATCAGAAAATACTGTGGATAAGTCATGCTGAAGATGCCAATTCGGACTCGCGCCCATGGGTTTGCGGCTATTTGCCAAACCGGGCCCAAGGCCAACAATGGCCGGGAATCCAAGGAGTTCCCATGCAGCTTGCAGACCGCCAGACATCCGCAGACCTCGCGCGCCACGACGAACAATGGCTGAGCGCCCACTGGATGCCGTTCACCGGCAACCGCAACTTCAAGGCCAGGCCCCGCATCATCACGGGCGCACAGGGCGCCTACTACAGCGATGCCGATGGCCGGCGCATTTTCGACGGCCTCTCGGGCCTGTGGTGCTCGGGGCTGGGCCATGGCCGCCGCGAGATCGCCGAGGCCATTGGCAAGGCCGCGCTGCAGCTCGATTACGCTCCCGCCTTCCAGTTCGGCCACCCTGCCTCGTTCGCGCTGGCCAACCGCATCGTGGCCCTGATGCCCCAGGGGCTTGAGCATGTGTTCTTCACCGGCTCGGGCTCGGAAGCGGCCGACACCTCGCTGAAGATGGCGCGCGCCTACTGGCGCGCCAGGGGTCAGGGCTCCAAGACACGGCTGATCGGGCGCGAGAAGGGCTATCACGGCGTGAACTTTGGCGGCATCTCTGTGGGCGGCATGGGGGGCAACCGCAAGATGTTCGGCCAAGGGATTGAAGCCGACCATCTGCCGCACACCCAGCCGCCACCCGGTTCGTTCTTCAAGGGCCAGCCCCAGACAGACGGACGCGCCCTGGCAGACCGGCTGCTCGATCTGATCGCCCTGCATGACGCCAGCAATATCGCCGCCGTGATCGTGGAGCCCATGTCGGGCTCGGGCGGCGTGGTGATTCCGCCCACCGGCTATCTGCAGCGTTTGCGCGAGATCTGCACCCAGCACGACATCCTGCTGATCTTCGACGAGGTCATCACGGGCTTTGGCCGCCTCGGAGCGATGACGGCGGCCGAGGCCTTTGGCGTGACGCCGGACATCATGAATATCGCCAAGCAGGTCAGCAACGGCGCCCAGCCATTAGGAGCCTGCGTGGTCACGCCCGCCATCTATGAGCAGTTCATGGCGGCCGGCGGGCCGGAGTACATGCTGGAATTTGCCCACGGCTATACTTATTCAGCCCATCCCGTGGCCTGCGCGGCAGCCATTGCGGCACTGGATCTGCTGCAGCGCGAAGACGGCCCGGGCCGCGTGCGCGCGCTGGCCCCCTTCTTCGAGCAGGCCGTGCACAGCCTCAAGGACGCCAGGCATGTGCTGGACATCCGCAATATCGGCCTGGCGGCGGGCATCACGATTGCATCCCTGCCTGGCGAGCCCGCCAGGCGCCCTTATGAGATCGCCATGAAATGCTGGGAGGCCGGCTTCTATGTGCGCTACGGCGGCGACACGATTCAGCTGGCGCCGCCCTTCATCAGCGAGCAGGCCGAGATCGAGCGGCTGATCAACGCACTCGGCGATGCGCTGCAGGCCACCGATTGAACTACTAAATCAATAGCTTCAATCGCTTTTCCCAAAAGCGATTGAAGCCTTTTTATCCAAGTTCAGGAGAGCTGTGCCGCCAGGGCTTCGAATTCGGCGACAGGCACTTCTTCCGCGCGGCGCTGCAGATCGAACTCGCCGGCAAAGCCCTTGGCTTCCAGCCATTTGCCCAGGGTGTTGCGCAGGATCTTGCGGCGCTGGCTGAAAGCGACCTGCACCAGCTCTTCCAGCAGCTTGGGATCGAGATCCGCAGGCTGCTCGCGCGGAATCATGCGCACCACGGCACTGTCGACCTTGGGAGGCGGATTGAAGCTGCCCGGCGGCACGAACAGCACATCCTCCATGGCGTAGCGCCACTGCAGCATCACCGACAGACGGCCGTAGGCCGAGGTGCCGGCGTCCGCCACCATGCGGTCTATGACCTCTTTTTGCAGCATGAAGTGCTGGTCCTGCACCACATCCACCTGCTCCAGCAGATGAAAAAGAATGGGGCTGGAGATGTTGTAGGGCAGATTGCCGACCACGCGCAGCTTGGCCACGCCCAGTCGCGCAGCCAGCGCACGGAAGTCCACCTTGAGCACATCGGACTCGACCACATTGAGATCGTCGCGCAGACGCAGACGGGCCGCCAGGTCCCGGTCCAGCTCGATCACGGTGAGCTTGCCCAGGCGCTCGACCAGGGGCTGCGACAGCGCCATCAGGCCGGGGCCGATCTCGACCATGGGTTCGCCCGCCTTGGGGTCGATGGCCTGGACGATGTTGTCGATGATGGCGCCGTCGGTCAGGAAATTCTGGCCGAAGCGCTTGCGGGGAATATGTTTCATGAATGCGAAAGCGGTGCCTGGGCACCGCTTGGAATGAGGTGGAGCTCCGATGCCCGGTGCGCAATGATGACATTACCGGGCACTTCAAGCGGATTGAATGGGCTTATTGGGGTGGCTCGCGGTATTCCACAAAGGCCTTGCCGCGCAGTTCCTTGAGCCAGGTTTCGTAGTCCTGCTCGGCCTTGCGCTCGCGCACCACGTTGCGAACCATTTCGCGCTGCTCGCGCTCGGTGAGCTTTTCCTGGCGGCGCTCGATCAGCTGAATCAGGTGCACGCCGAAACGCGACACCACGGGGTTGCTGATCTGGCCCGGCTGCAGGTTGTCGAGCACGCGTTCAAACTCGGGCACGAACTGGCCGGGCGAGGACCAGCCCAGATCACCGCCATTGCGCGCGCTGCCGTCCTTGGAGAACTCCTGGGCCAGTTGCTGGAAGGTGGCCTGGCCGGCTTCCACACGACGCTTGTAGTCCTCCAGACGCTTGGCCGCCTGCGCTTCGGTCATGCCATCGCCTACGGTCAGCAGAATATGGCGGGCGTGGTTCTGCGTGATGTATACAGGCGCTCCGGCCTGAGATTTTTCCAGCACCTTGAGCACGTGGAAACCTGCGCCCGAACGAAACGGACCGACGATGGCACCGACAGCCGAATTGCCCACCTGCTGAGAAAACAGCTCGGGGTAATCGCTCATGGGGCGCATGCCCATGGCGCCGCCACCCTGACCGTTGGGGACATCCGAAAACTCCCGCACGGCAGCGATGAAGTCGGGGTTCTTGCGAGCGGCTTCTGCCGCCTGCTTGGCCTTGGCCTCGCGCTCCGCCACCACGGCAGGGCTGGCGTTTTCAGGCACGGTGATCAGGATGTGGCCCAGATTGGCTGCGGCACCCGCAGCCGCATCGCCGGGGCGCTTCTGGTCCTTGAGATAGCGATCGATGTCTGCTTCCCCGACCTTGACGCGACCGTCCACATCACGCTCGCGCACACGCTGCATCAGCATCTGGTTGCGGATCTCCGAACGGAACTGCGCTTCGGAAATCCCTTCGGCCTTCAGGCGCGACACCAGGCCGGCCTTGTCGGTATTGTTCTGGCGCGCCACATTGGCCACGGCCTGATCGACCGTCATGTTGTCAATGTTGATGCCCGTGTCCTTGGCTTCCTGCAGCTGCACGCGCTCGACAATCAGGCGCTCCAGAACCTGGCGGGCCAGCTCGCTCTGGGACGGCAGCTGCCCGCCCTGCTCGGTCACATTCTGCGCAACGCGCTCCATGCGCGCACGCACTTCGTTATTGGTGATGGGTTCGGAATTGACCACGGCCACGATGTAATCGGCCGAGCGAACACCCTGTGCGGCTACCGGAGCCTGGCGCCCCGAGGGCTGGGCCGTCGCCTCCAATGCGCGCGAGATGGAGGAGTCATTGCCAGCCTTGGCCTTGCTGCCGGGGCTCTTCAGGCCCTGGGCCTGCACACC
This sequence comes from Comamonas sp. wu1-DMT, assembly GCF_040187805.1. Classification (NCBI taxonomy): domain Bacteria; kingdom Pseudomonadati; phylum Pseudomonadota; class Betaproteobacteria; order Burkholderiales; family Comamonadaceae; genus Comamonas; species Comamonas sp. wu1-DMT. Next base: position 69,645 of record NZ_JBANEM010000009.1, on the reverse strand, counting down.
GGCAGCCATTACAGCCAGTGCCACGGCAACAGCACATGCATTGGATGTCTTGGAGAAAAAACGCATGAAAAAAGCCTTGATTAATCGTAATTGGTAAAGCGGCTGGGCGGAGTCACCGCCTCACGCAAATATTGATAGCGCGGCACATTCTGCTTGAGGCTGGAGGTGGGATCGGCACCAAAACTCAGGCGCGAGAAGCCCACGAACTCCATCTGGAACAGCAGACGCAGATTCGACTGGATGACCGAGCTTTGCAGGCGTTCCAGCACCACACGGCCAATCCAGCAGCAACCGTCGTATTCCAGGCCGACCACGGTATCCACCAGCTTGTTGTCCTTGATGGAGTAGTTGAGGCGGCCCACGGCATACCAGCGGCCACCGCCCTGGCCGCGACCGGCGCCCAGATCCTTGCCCTTGTCGCCCCAGAGGTCGTTGATGGGCCATTGCCAGCCCACGTCCACCAGTTCGCTGGAGGGTTTCTTGGTGACCGTATCCAGCTGCGTGCGGTAACCGATGTTGAAGGTGCGATAGTTGCCCGGGCTGTAACGCGCCGTGGCCGTGGTACGCACCGTGCGGTTCAAGTCCTTGTTGTACTGGGTCGTGCCTTCCAGCGACCACTTGTCGGTCCAGTTGAAGGCCGCACCCAGCAGGATATCGGACAGCTTACTGGTAGCAGCCACCTCACCGGGCAGCAGCACGCGCTGATCGGACAGGCGAACGCGCTGGGCCACGGCGAACTTGAGCTTTTCCGCACCGCTTTCGGGGTCGATGAAGCGTGAGGTCGCGCCCAGCGTCATCAAATGGTTGTCGGCAATGCGGTCCTGACCGACATAGTCGTTCTCGGAAAAAATGCTCGCGAAGTTGAAATCGCTGCGACCCGTGTCGTAGAGCGGCAGCATGCTCTGATCGCGATAGGGCGTATAGGTATAGAAGGCCCGGGGTTCGAAGGTCTGCAACAGATTCTTGCCGAACCAGGAGGTGTCGCGCTCGAAGATCAGGCCGCTGTCCAGGCTGAAGGTGGGCAGAGTGCGGTTGGCGCTCTTGCTGCCGTTGCTCATCAGCTGATCGGTCTGATACATGGAGGTATGCAGCATCAGCTTGGGCGTGATGAAGGCGCCGGGAGACAGGAATGGCCGGCTCAGTTGCGCCTGCACATAGCTGCGCTGGCCGTTGTTGCCGACCTGACCCGTGATGGGGCGAATCAGCTCGAAGCGTGTGGTGTCGGCCACCACGGAGAAATCCAGCCCATGCGGCAGGTCCAGCGGCGTGTAGCGGTACTGCAGCTGCGGCACCATGCTGTAGGGCGGCGCAATCGGCGAAGTCACATCCTGCTGCACCTGATAGCGCAGCACATTGAGGCTCAGCACCCCATCGCCCTTGGCCCAGCTCAGATTGGCCGTGCTGGGCAGCAGGCGCTGGCGCAGCGCCACGGGAGCCAGGCGGAAGTCGCGCCAGTAATCACCGTCGCTGACGCGGTTCAGATTGAGGTTCAGCCCCAGACCGCCGACCGGCGTATCGAAGCTCGCACGATGCTGCCAGGAATAACCCCAGCGATCGCGGTTGCGCAGATTGTCGCCCGGCATGTAGCTGGCATAGGTCTCGCCCGAGTAGCTGGGCTCCAGATAGCGGAACTGTCCCGTCAGATTCACGCCGCGCTTGGTCATCAGCGTGGGCGTGATGGTCATATCGCGATTGGGGGCGATATTCCAGTAATAGGGCTGTGAATACTCGATGCCGCCGAGCTTGTCCATGCCTATCATGGGCGGCAGCAGGCCCGATTTGCGCTTGTCCGAGAGCGGAAAACTCATGCGCGGCACGGGCAGGACGGTCACGCCCTTGAACTTCAGGGATGCACCCTCGGCCACCCCCACCTCTTCGGCCATGTCCAGATGAATGGTCTTGGCCTCGAGCACCCAGCTCGGCTCCCAGCTGGCCTCGTCATCGCGCTGGCAGGTGGTGTAGGTGGCGTCATGGACGACCGAACGATCCTTGTCGATGAAATCCACTCGCGAGGACTCGCCATGGCCGCCCGTGGCCAGAAAGCGATAGTTGGCATTGTCGAACTGGCCCTTGAAGGCATCCATCTGCAGATCCAGCACCGTACCCTCGTAGACATTGCCGGCCTGGTTGATGTGGACCGAGCCCACGGCGTTGATCCTGTCGTCCGGAACCGCATAGTCGAGCTTGTCCGCGCGGATCATGGTGTCGCCGCGGCGCAACTCTGCCTCGCCATGAACCGAGGCCTTGAGATCGGGCTGACCGGACAGGCTGTCACCTTTGATATAGATGGGCTGCTGGTCACGCACTTCCTGAGGATAGCTCTCCTGCAGCGCGCTGCTGGACTTGAGTTCCAAGGCTGGCAGCTCGCCCGCGACGCTGGCGGAGGACGACGCTGTCGTTTCGGCCGACTGGGCATAGGCCTGCATGCCAGCACCCGCCCATGCCAGTGCCACAGCCCATGCCAGAGGACGAATCACCGGCCGAGCAGCTCCCGCACGCGTCGAACGGGCAGGGCAGGCAGGTAGGAAATCTCGCGGATGGGATGGGGATTGCACGATGATCTTGAACGTCAAAAGCGCGCGTGCCCAGGCACACGTCAACAGAAAACCGAGAGCCTAGCACCACTGTCCACAGATGCGGCGGCATCGGTTTGTAAAATCCGATTATCCATGACCGCTCCTATCACCCCCACAGTTGGCGTTGCCTGGGCAGATTCTGCCCGCCACGCCGCATTCGACGCCTGGCTGGCACCGCTGGCTCAAAAGTACCAGCTGCTTCCCGCAACCCTGCGCCCCGCTTCGGCCGATGCGAGCTTTCGCCGCTATCTGCGCCTGGATCGCAGCGATGGAAGCAGCCTGATCGTCATGGACGCGCCGCCAGACAAGGAAGATTGCGCGCCTTTTGCCAAGGTTCAGGGCCTGATGAACCAGGCTGGCCTGTGCGTGCCGCAGATCCTGGACTGGGATGCCGTTCATGGCTTCATGCTGCTCAGCGACCTGGGCGGCCAAACCGTCATCGAGGCTCTGAACCCCGAAAAACCCCAGGATGCCGAAGCCTGGTACCGCTCGGCCATCGAGGTGCTGCTGGACTGGCAACTGGCCTCCAAGGCCGGCAATACCGGCAGCTTGCCTCTCTATGACGAGGCCCTGCTGCGCCGAGAGCTGCAGCTGTTTCCCGACTGGTACATCGCCAAGCACCGCCAGTTCACGCTGGACGACAAGCAGCAGGCCTTGCTCGGCAAGACCTTCGATCAGATCGTCGCCCACAATCTGCAGGCTCCCAGCGTCTATGTGCACCGTGACTTCATGATGCGCAACCTGATGCAGCCTGTGGCAAGCGGCGCGCCGCTGGGCGTGCTGGACTTCCAGGATGCCGTCTACGGCCCCATCACCTATGACATCGCCAGCCTGCTGCGAGATGCCTTCATCAGCTGGGAAGAGGACTTCATCATCGACATCACCATCCGTTACTGGGAAAAGGCCCGCAAGGCCGGCCTGGTGGGCGCCAACAGCGCCAGCGGCTGGGGTGATGACTTCGGCGAGTTCTACCGTGGGGTTGAATGGATGGGTCTGCAGCGCCACCTCAAGGTTGCGGGTATCTTTGCGCGCCTGACGCTGCGCGACGGCAAGCCCAAGTATCTGGCCGATGCGCCTCGTTTCATCCACTACATCCGATCCACCTGCAACCGCTACCGCGCGCTGGGCCCGTTCCTTAAATTGATCGACGAGATCGAGGGTATCCAGACGCAGGTCGGTTACGCCTACGGAAGAATGTAAATACCCCCTGAGCGGCTTTGCCGCTTCCCCCTCTCTCGCCTTGCTTCACAATGCGGGAGGGGGACGACGCCCTCGCTGCGGGGCGGCCCTTGCTTGGCGTCCCTGAGGTGATTCAGCGCCAGTTTTGCGAGCTACGGACTCTGCGTGGCACCATGAATCACGAACCCCGAATTTTTCCCTATGCCGCGCTATCACTGCCCTATTCCACTGCACATCGGCAACGAGCTGGACCTGCCTGCAGGTGCCGCCCGCCATGTGCAGGTGCTGCGCCACCAGCCCGGCGATGTCATCACCCTGTTTGAGGGCCAGACCGGCAACGGTTTTACCGGCGGCGAGTTCCAGGCGACCATCACCCACATGGGCCGCAGCGATGTGGGCGTGCGCGTGGACAGCCACAGCCCCGCCGAGCGCGAAGCCGAACGTGTCGTGCACCTGGTCGTCGGCATGCCCGCCAACGAGCGCATGGACTGGCTGGTGGAAAAAGCCACCGAGCTGGGTGTCGCCAGCATCCAGCCCGTGATGGCGGCGCGCAGCGTGCTCAAGCTCAAGGGCGACCGCGCCGACAAGAAGATCGAGCGCTGGCAGTCGATTGCCGTCTCGGCCTGCGAGCAATGCGGTCGCAACCAGGTACCCGTGATTCACGCTCCCCTGCCGCTGGCCGACTGGCTGCGCAGCAAGGATGCCCCTGCCACCGATGCGACGCGTCTGGTGCTGTCGCTGCGCGAAGGCAATCAACCGCTGCGTACTGCCGCCGGCGATGCTCAGGCAGTCTGGGTGCTGCATGGCCCCGAAGGGGGTCTGACCGCCCAGGAGGAAGACTTGGCCCTGGAGCAGGGCTGGAAGCCTGCCAGCCTCGGCTCCCGCGTGCTGCGCGCTGAAACGGCATCTGTTGCCGCCCTGTCCCTGCTGGCCCTGGAGTAAATCAATGAGCAGCTGTCATCTCTCTCTGGCCAAGCCCGAGTTTTATCTGCAGAACTTTCGCGTTGAGGCTCCCGAGCCCAGGCCCGAAAGCACCATCACCCCGCGCCGCCTTGGCTGCATCATCATCAACGCTGCCACAGAGTCCTCTGCAACGCTCTTGGGACGTACGTTTACAGCTCCTGAAGAAGGAGCACCCGCACTGCCGGTGGAACGGCTGCTGGTGCCGGCCAGCTTCGGTCTGGTGCCGCACTGGGTCAAATCGGCCTCGGACGGCCGCCTGCGCGCGCTCAAGCTGGTGAATGCAAAAATCGACAATCTGACCACGGGAACGGCCTTTCGCGATGCCTGGCTGGCAGGCCAGCGCTGCATCGTGCCGCTGCAGGCCTTTCAGGTCGACGACCTGCGCCCCGGCAAGCCCCTGCCGACCCGTATCACCCGCGTGGACAACCAGCCCATGGGCGCCGCCGGCGTCTGGGCGCGCTGGGTGGGCGAGGACGGCGAGGTCATCGTCAGCTACGCCCTCATCACCATCAATGCCAATGCCCATGCGCTGATGAACCGCTACGGCCAGCCCGGCAACGACAAGGCCATGCCGGCCATCCTCAACGAAGGCGCATACGACGCCTGGCTCAATGCCAAGGTGAACAAGGCCAAGGAGTTTCTGCGCCCCTACCCTGCGGAAAAACTGCGTGCCAACCCGGTGGAAAAAGGCCGCAAGCAGCCGCCACAGCAGTGGTAATCAGGGGGCTGGAAACTGCTGTTCCAGCCACTGCTCGAGCCGCGCAAAAACCGGCGCGGCAAGTTCGGGGCTCTCGTTGAAGATCTCGTGATAGGCCTCCTCAAAGCACTGGGACTGCACCAGATCGCGTGGCGCCTGGGCGGCAAAGGCAGCGCTGCCGGCCGGGTTGACCAGCTTGTCTTCGCCCGCCCATAGCAGCAGCGTGGGCACGCACCAGGCCGTGGCCTTGGACAGCACATGGCGGCCACCCTCGGCCATATAGCGCGCCAGCCGGGCGCTGATGCGCCGGTGCTGCAGTGCATCGGCGTCATAGGCCAGAGCCACATCCGGATCATGCGAGAGATAGGCGGACTGCACGCCATTGGCCACGCGCAGATTGGGCAGCAGCCTGGGCAGGCTCGCCACCAGCGCCTTCTGCACACCCGACAGATGCAGGGCCAGCGCCGGCGAGGACAGCACCAGCCCGTCCACATGACGCAGGCCTGACGCGACAAAATCAGCAGCCACCAGTCCACCCAGGCTGTGCCCCAGCAGCACCAGGGGCTGATGCCTGGGCATGGCAGCACGCGTGGCATCGAGCACCACGGCCAGATCGTCGAGCAAGCGCATATCGCTGGTCAGGCCGCCCTGCGGCCCGCCCGACAGGCCGTGGCCGTACTGGTCATAGGCCCGCACCGCAAAGCCGAGCTCGTTGAGCCGCTGCGCCAGCGCGGCATAGCGGCCGCTGTGCTCGCCCAGGCCATGCACCAGCAGCACCTGGGCACGGGGCTTGACTCCCGGCGCCAGCGGCCAGTCGCGCAGCGCAAGCTGGGTGGCGTCCGATGCGGCCATATGCAGCAGCCGGGGCGTCGTCTGGGTACGGGTATCGGTAGGCGTCATGCACGGTCTCTTCAGCTGGCAAGAGCTTGCAGGATGCAGCCGCCCCCCCGCCCGCGTCAACCGTGGCAATCCTCGACCCGTCCCTGGGAATTCAACACTATCGCCACCAAAAGGATAGCTGCCGGCGCTTTCTGGAAAAGCGTCAGCAGCTATTTTCAATGCCGCGATCAGGCCTGGTCCGGCTCCGTCTGATGGCGGGCCATGGCGGCAATCACCTCGGCCACCGACGCCGTGAGCTTCTTGGCATAGGGGACATGGAGGAACTCGTTGGGGCCGTGGGCATTGCTCTTGGGTCCGAGCACGCCGCAGACCATCATCTGCGCCTTGGGAAAGCCCTTGCTCAGCATATTCATCAGCGGAATCGTGCCACCCTGGCCGATATAGCCGCAGCCGGCGCCGAAATGGGCTTGGCTGGCGGCATTGAGCGCCTTCTCGAACCAGCCGTCCATGCCCGGCGCATTCCAGCCGCTGGAGCTTGAAAGGCCTTCCCAGGTCACCCTGGCCTCATAGGGCGCGTTGTCCTCCAGCAGGGCCTTCATCTCCTGCACGCAGGCTCCGGCATCGACCAGCGGCGGCAGGCGCAGGCTGAGCTTGAAGGCCGTGTAGGGGCGCAGCACATTGCCGGCATTTTGCAGATTGGGCATGCCCTCCACACCCGTCACGCTCAGCGTGGGCTCCCAGGTGCGACGCACCAGGGCCTGGACAGGATCGGTGGTCGTGGGCAGAGACACACGGGCCGAGCCACCGCAGTCGTAATGCGCCCAGGGAAAGCGCGCATAGGCGTCCTCGCCGAGGATCTCCGCCGTGGCGCGGATCTGCGCCATGCGCTCGGCCGGCACCTCGCAGTGAAAGCTCTGCGGCAGCACGCGGCCATTCTTGCTGTCCTCGAGACGATCCAGCACCTGGCGCATGATGCGAAAGGACGAGGGCACCACACCCGAGGCATCGCCCGAATGCACGCCCTCGGTGAGTATCTGCACCTTGAGCGTGCCGCTGGCCATGCCGCGCAGGCTGGTGGTCAGCCACAGCTGGTCGTAGTTGCCGGCGCCGCTGTCCAGACAGATCACCAGGCCCACATCGCCCAGACGCGGGCGCAAGGCATCCACATAGGGCAGCAGATCGGCCGAGCCGCTTTCCTCGCAGGTCTCGATGATGGCCACGATGCGGGGGTGAGGCACGTTCTGGCGCTTGAGCTCCTGAATCGCCGCCACGCTGGCATAGACCGCATAGCCGTCGTCGGCGCCGCCACGCCCGTAGAGCTTGCCGTCCTCGTACTTGGGCGTCCAGGGACCCAGATCGCTGCGCCAGCCTTCGAACTCGGGCTGCTTGTCGAGGTGTCCGTACATCAGCACCGTGGGGCTGGTCGAGGCCTTCTCGGCCGTACCTTCCACCTCGAAGAAGATGACCGGCGTGCGACCCGGCTGCTGAATCACTTCCAGCGTCAGCCCGGCCACCTTCTGCGCTTCCACCCAGGCCGCAGCATTGCGCAGCACGGTGGCGATATGGCCTTGCTGCTCCCAGTCGGGGGCAAACATGGGCGACTTGGCAGGGATGGTGATGTAGTTGGTCAGCTCGGGGACAATGCTTTGGTCCCACTGCTCGGTGATGTGCTGCAGCGCGTCCTGTGGCTGCAGCAGATTGGTGGGAGTACGTGCGTTCATGGTCGGCTCCTTCAGTGACGGGGCTACGAGCCATGACGGGCTCGCGCCATGCCCGTGATTGTGCGCCAATGCAGGTGCCTGCGCCTCAGGCATTGACATGGTGGATCAGGGTTTAGTGCAATGCCGGCGCCCCACGCTCCAACTGGAAGCGGGAAACCTCTCTCAACAGGCTTTCGGCCTGTTGGCGCAGCCCCTCGGCAGCGGCTGCGCTTTCCTCCACCAGGGCTGCGTTTTGCTGCGTGGCCTGGTCCATCTGCATGACAGCCTCGCCGACCTGGGCCACGCCTGCGCTCTGCTCGCTACTCGCTGCGCTGATCTCGCCCATGATGTCCGTCACACGGTGAATGGCACTGACGATCTCGTCCATGGTGCGACCTGCCTGGTCGGCCAGCGCACTGCCGTCTGCCACGCGTTCCACGCTGGCAGTGATCAACGTCTTGATTTCCTTGGCCGCATCGGCGCTGCGCCCCGCCAGGGCGCGCACCTCGCTGGCCACCACGGCAAATCCTCGGCCCTGTTCACCGGCGCGTGCAGCCTCCACAGCCGCGTTCAGTGCCAGGATATTGGTCTGGAAGGCGATGGCGTCTATGACGCCGATGATGTCGGCAATGCGCGAGCTGCTGGTGTTGATGTCCTGCATGGTCTGTACAACTCGCGCCACCACGGCACCGCCCTGCCGGGCCACTTGCGAGGCGTTCTGCGCCAGCCGATTGGCCGTCTGGGCGCTATCGGCGTTCTGGCGCACGGTGGCGTTGAGCTGCTCCATGCTGGCCGCCGTTTCCTCCAGCGCGCTGGCCTGGCTTTCGGTACGGGCAGACAGGTCGGCATTGCCCTGAGCAATCTCGCTGGAGGCATGTTGCATCTGCACCGATGCGCCGTGCACGCGCTGGACCAGTTCGCGCAGCGCGCCGCGCATGGTTTGCAGATCGGACATCAGGCCCCGGGCCATGCTGCCCGAGCCCCCATCGGTCAGATCGCCATCGGCCACGCGGCGCAACGCCTTGCGCGCATCGGCCGGGTCTCCGCCCAACTCGCTGCGCAGCGTGCGCACCATCACCCAGAGCAGCGTGGCCGAGATGACCACGGCCAGCAGGGCCAGCAGACCCGACCACAGCTGCATGCGCTGGGCGCTGGCACGGGTGGCTGCATGCGATGCTTCGGCCGCATCGCGGGCCGCCTTGAGCTGTTGCAGCACGGCTTCGCGCAGCTTGCGCCAGGCCGGGGTTTCCCGAGTCTTGAGCGCGGCTGCGGCGGTGTCATAGTCCTCGGCCGCCAGAGTCACGATCTGGTCCTGCGCTTCGGACTGGGCCTGGCGCAAGGCCTGCAGGCTCTTGACGGCGACTTCCATGGCCGTTCCCTGCACGCGCCGGCTCAGATCGTCATAGGCGGCGTCATAGGCCCGACGGGCATTGCCCAGGTTCTGCACGGCCTGCCCGTCCGACGGATCCATCACGATATTGCGCAGTGCCTGGCCCGATTGCAGACCCTGGGCATACAGCTCCTGCAACTGCGCCACCACGGCTTGGTTGTTCCTCAGGTAGTCGTTGAAATCGGACTGTGTACGGGTCAGCCCCCACTGGCTGCTGAGCAGCGCCAAAACAAACAAGGCTGCAGGTGCAGCCGAGCAAAAAATGAGACGGGAACTAAAACGCATGGCAAGGCGCGCACCAGCCGAGGCTTCGGCGCATTGATTCAGATCAAAAAAAATAAGCAGTTGATTATGAATCAAATGCTTACATTTTTGCATCGCGGTAGCAGCAGCACCGCTTTGTCGCAGGAGCGCTGCCCTCTCAGATTTAAGAGCTTCCGGCTCGTGTCAGACAATGAATTCGACGTGAATCAATACCCGATTCATTGCCAATGAATCGTAATTAGCTACTGTTTCAAGAGCAGCAATCAGGCATGCTCGAAGTGGAACACCGCCGTTGTCGCCAACAGATTGGGCAGGCTCCTCACCACCTGACCGTTTTGCAGACCGAAGGAGTCGCGAATGCGCAGGCGGTTCTTGGTGGCCAGCACCTCGAAGTCCTTGTAGGTGCCCACCCGGATATTCGGCGTGTCATACCACTGGTAAGGCAGGCGACGCGTGACCGGCATGCGCCCGCGCAGCACGGAAAAGCGATTTTGCCAATGTGCAAAGTTGGGAAAGGCAACCACGCCTTGCTTGCCGATGCGGGCCGTCTCCTGCAACATCACCTCGGCATTGCGCAAATGCTGCAGCGTGTCGATCTGCAGCACCACATCGAAGCTGTTGTCGCCGAAGATGGCCAGGCCGTCCTCCAGATTGAGCTGCAGCACGTTCACGCCGCGGCGCGTGCAGGCCAGCACATTGGCGTCGTCCAGTTCCACGCCATAGCCCGTACATCCGCGCTCTCGCACCAGATGCTCGAGCAGCGCGCCGTCGCCACAACCCAGGTCCAGCACGCGTGCGCCCTCGGGCACCAACTGGGCAATGGCTTTCATGGTGGTCAACTCGGTCATGCGGCTTCTCCTGCGCGTTCGGCGGTGTTCAGTTCTTTGGCAATGCCTTCAAAATAGGAGCGCATCACGCCCATATAGCGTGGGTCATCAAGCAAAAACGCATCATGACCATGGGGGGCGTCGATCTCGGCATAGCTGACGTCGCGGTTGTTCTCCAGCAGCGACTTGACGATCTCTCGGCTGCGCGCCGGTGCGAAGCGCCAGTCCGTCGTGAAGCTCACGAGCAGAAACCGGGCCTTGGCCACGGCCAGCGCCCGGGTCAGATCGCCGTCATGAGCGCGCGCCGGATCGAAATAGTCCAGTGCGCGCGTGATGAGCAGATAGGTGTTGGCGTCAAAGTAGCCGCTGAACTTCTCGCCCTGGTAGCGCAGATAGCTCTCGATCTGGAACTCCACATCCTGGGTGCTGTACAGGTAATCGCGCCGCTCCGGCGCCGGGCCGCCCCGAGTCAGGTCAGCCCCCTCGGCGAGGAGCGCGGGGGCCCTGAGACTGCGGCCGAACTTCTGGTTCATCACGTCATCGCTCAGATAGGTGATGTGGCCTATCATGCGCGCGATGCGCAGGCCGCGCGCAGGCACCACGCCATGCTCATAGAAATGGCCGCCGTTGAAATCCGGATCGGTGACGATGGCGCGACGCGCCACCTCGTTGAAGGCAATGTTCTCGGCGTTCAGATTCGGCGCGCTGGCCACCACCACGGCATGGCGCATGCGCTCGGGATAGCGCAGCGACCAGGACAGGGCCTGCATGCCGCCCAGGCTGCCGCCCAGCACGGCGGCGAGCTTCCCGACCCCCAGGCGGTCCAGCAGACGCGCCTGCGCATCCACCCAGTCCTCCACCGTCACCACGGGGAAATCCGCACCATAGGGCTTGCCCGTGGCCGAGTTGGTGTGCATGGGGCCGGTAGAGCCGAAGCAGGAGCCCAGATTGTTGATGCCGATGACAAAGAACTTGTCGGTATCGACGGGCTTGCCCGGACCGATCATGTTGTCCCACCAGCCCTCGCTCTTGGGCTGGCCCTCGTAGCTGCCTGCTACATGGTGGGAGGCATTGAGCGCATGACAGACCACGATGGCATTGCTCTTGTCGGCATTGAGCTGGCCATAGGTCTCGAAGGCAAGATCGTAATCGGCGATGGAGCCACCGCTCTGCAGGGGCAGCGGCTCATCAAAATGCATGAACTGAGGTGTCGCGATGAAGGACATATGAAAAAACCCGGCATCGCTAAAAACGAGGCCGGGTCGGTGTACTGTCACTTCGCGGACGGGTCTTTAGCTGGATTTATAAAGCGCCCGCAAGCTTTGGCAAATCGGCGCGTGAAAGTGCAGTGTACTGCATTCATTGCACCGAACTCAAAAGCAGACTGTCAAAGCTGTCCAAGCCTTTTGAGCCTTGTGCAAATAGCTATGCTTTCGGTAGTTTCACACTTTGGTCAGGAGCGCCGCCACACCCAGCACCAGGAAGATCACGGCGCACACACGGTGAATCGTCTTGATCGGCAGCTTCTTGGTGATCTTCTCGCCAAACCACACCACCGGTGCATTGGCCAGCATCATGCCCAGCGTGGTGCCAGCCACCACCCAGTAATACGACAGAGGGTACTTGGCGGCCAGGCCCACCGTGGCCAGCTGGGTCTTGTCCCCCATCTCGGCCAGGAAGAACAGCATCAGCGTCGTACCGAAGACACCCCAACGCCCGGCGCCATTGCCGGTATCGTCATCGTCTAACTTGTCGGGAATCAGCATCCAGCCCGCCATGAGGATGAATGAAACCCCCAAGATCCAGCGCAGCACGTCGGGACCTAGCATCGTGGTGATCCAGTTGCCCACGGCGCCGGCCAGAGCATGGTTGACCAGCGTCGCGGCAAAAATGCCGGCCACGATGGGCAGTGGTTTGCGGAACTTGGCTGCCAGTACCAATGACAGCAGTTGGGTCTTGTCCCCCATTTCGGCCAGGGCGACGATGGAGGTGGATATGAGAAAGGCTTCCATGATGGGGATAGACGGCCGGAGTTGCCAGAACGCATTGACCACGCACCGACTCCGGCCTATCTCTTCATAGGTTTTCTCGGTACGTAATCAATGGTCTCGACCGGTCGCACCACGCATTGCACGCGGTACCGCATGCGCCATAGGTCACGAGGACCCAAGTCTGTTGACGCATGCATCCGGCAGACGGCTGCCGAACGGCCTACTCCCCAAAGAAAGTAGCAGTCATTCTACATGCTTAACCCTGTAAGACATCTGCGTATTTGGATATTCAAAATTTTGTATTTCAGGGTAACTCCCATCAGGACAATGTTGTTACAAGCACGAAATTTGATCTTTTCGTAATACTACGGCTTCTCTTGTGACTCATAATGCTTGAGTCTTTGTCTGGAAAGCAATTTCTGGATGGGGCAAGTGCGTTAGCGTCTCTAATGTTGTCATCCAAGGCTGACTCCCTAGGGCTCCATCGCGTTTTCAAGTTTTTTCAGGAGTCCAGCATGGGCAACAAGCTTTACGTAGGCAATCTGCCTTATTCCTTCCGCGACCAAGATCTGCAAGACAGCTTCAGCGAATTCGGCACTGTGAACAGCGCCAAGGTGATGATGGAGCGCGACACCGGCCGTTCCAAGGGCTTTGGCTTTGTGGAAATGGGCAGCGATGCCGAAGCACAAGCCGCTATCCAAGGCCTGCACGGCCAAAACCGTGGCGGCCGTGATCTGGTCGTGAACGAAGCACGCCCCATGGAGCCTCGTCCTCCCCGCTCCGGCGGCTTCGGCGGCGGCTTCGGCGGCGGTCGTGAAGGTGGTTTTGGCGGTGGCCGTGGTGACGGCGGCTTCGGCGGTGGCCGTGGCGACGGCGGCTACGGCCGTCGCAATAGCTACTAATCAGTTATTGCCAATAACAAAAAAAGGATCTTCGGATCCTTTTTTTGTTGCTAAACGTTAGCAATGCGGTTTTCGAGCATTTATTTTTTTTCATTGTTCTCCGTCATAATTCCTTTCTCGGGCATTTCCCGTTCACAAGCGAATAGGTGTTCAGGATTTTTTGCATGTTTTCCCATGGATATGCAGTGGACGTCCTGAATTCGATCGCGCCATTGAAGCATTGAGGAGCTAGGAGTTATTAATGGGCAATAAGCTGTATGTCGGCAACCTTCCTTATGGTGTGCGTGACAACGATCTTGAGCAGGCGTTCAGCCAGTTTGGAGCCGTAGCAAGTGCACGCGTCATGATGGAACGAGACACCGGCCGCTCCAAAGGCTTTGGTTTTGTGGAAATGGCCAGCGAAGCAGAAGCACAAGCCGCCATTCAAGGCATGAATGGTCAGCCCCTCGGGGGTCGCAGCCTCGTCGTGAATGAGGCACGCCCTATGGAACCCCGCCCCCCTCGCTCCGGCGGTTATGGAGGCGGCTTCCGCAGTGAAGGCGGTTTTGGCGGCGGTAATCGCGATGGCGGTTACGGTGGCCGCAGTGAAGGTGGTGGCTATGGTCGCGGTGATGGCGGCGGCTATGGCGGTGGTGGTCGCGGCGAAGGCGGCTTCCGCAGCCCCTATGGCTCAGGCCCACGCCACGGTGGTCGCGGCGGCTACGGTGGTGGCAATAACCACGGCGAATGAGCTTCTTTTAACAGCTCAGCAATAAAGGCACGATAGCGTGCCTTTATTTATTTTTGAAGACATTCAAATGCATAGTCATTTCCCAATGTCTTCCACTCAATCCTTTTTTAGATGCCTGGGCTTTCTGGTTTTTCCCAGAGTCAATCTATCCCACAGATAAGCGGGCAGCACCCGCATTACGCCGCCGACAATCCTCATCTGCCAGGGAATAATCGCATATCTGGCTTTGCGCTCTATAACCCGAAAGGCACGCCTTGCGAACTCCTCGGGCGAGAGCAGAAAAGGCATGGAATACGGATTATTTTTCGTCAACGGAGTGTCCACATAGCCAGGCAATAAACTGGTCACAGAGACCCCGGATTTCTGCAACTCAACACGCAGACTCTCACAGTAAGCAATGGCGGCCGCTTTACTGGCCGAATATGCGGCATGGCCGGGCAGGCCGCGAATACCAGCCACACTGCAAATACCCACCAGACGCCCGGAGCCGCGTCGCACCATGGGTGCAATAAACGGCTGAAAGCTTGCAGCCAACCCCATGGTGTTGCTGGCCAGCACCTGCTGCATGACCTCAAGATCCTCGCGCAAGGAGGTATCCACACCCCAGCTGACTCCCGCGTTGGCAATAACAACATCAGGCAGGCCCTGGCGCTCCAGACAGGCATTCGCAGCACTGCAAGCACTTGCTATGTTCGTGACATCCGCGCCATAAACGGCGTAGCGGGATGCATCCATTCGCATGGACTGCGCCCATTGCTCCATGAGCACGGTGCGTCTTGCCACCAGTGCGATCGACCAGCCACGCTGATAGTAATACCAGGCCAGGGCCTGCCCAATGCCGCTGGAGGCACCGGTGATATAGACGAGTCCGGCCCCATGCCCTGCCATGATTTACGGCTTCTGGCTGGGCTGGATGACGCCCTTGACCCGCCCCTGCATCTGCAGAATCTGATCAAGGTGCGCGTACTGCATGCTGTCACCGGTAAATATGTCGTTGCCACGGGTCATGACCACAGCTTTGTTGGTGCTGACGCGCTCGTCATTGGGCCAGATTTGCAGGAACTCGCTCTCCAGCCGCATGGCAGGCAAGGCCTTCTGGGTGGCAGTTGCAGGCACCGGCTCGCGCTGAATGACGGCCTGGCCGAACATCTGGATTTCCGAGCCGTCGCCATTGCTCAATGCCCGGTTGGAGCTGCCCACGGTCCTGCGTCCATCAGGCGTGAAGCTCAGCATGCGTGCGTCGTAGACTTCCAGCGTATCGGTGTCGGGAAAGTGCTCACCTGTCGCGCCATTCAGGCGATTTTTGAGGCGGCCCGATGCTTCGAAATTCTTGATGACGAAGTCTTTGAGGAAATAGTCCGGGTCGTGCCGCACGGCCTTCTCCGCGCCACTGACAATCGGCTTGGGAGCATTGCGCACCAGCCACCAGGTGCCCAACGCCAGCAGACCCATGATGAGCACGGGGAGATACATCGAGGCCTTGTCGCCCACACGGCGCCATTGCCCGCTCATGAGCCATACCCCGAAAGCAGCGCCGCATAAGCACCATTGGCGGCCAGCAGCAGATCGCAGAACTGCCGCACTGCCCCCTCTCCGCCATTCTTGGCACTGACCCAGTCCGCCACATGTGATACCTCGTCATGGGCATTGGCGGGTGCGCAGGAAAAGTGGCTGCGACGCATGACGGGAAGATCGGGCCAGTCGTCCCCCATGGCGGCGGCCTGCGGCCATTGCAGACCCAGTTCAGCCAGGATGGACTCGGCAGCCGGCACTTTGTCCTCCGTGCCAAAGCGCGCATGTTCAATGCCCAGTTGCTTCAAGCGCAAACGCAGCGGCGCAGAGTCTCGCCCCGTCACCACGGCCGGCGTGATGCCGGCCTTTTGCAACATTTTCAGGCCATGACCATCCAGCGTATGGAAGCGCTTGAGGACCTCACCCTCACCCGAGAAATAAAGGCCGCCATCGGTCAGCACGCCATCCACATCGAAGAAGGCCACACGAATTCCCTGGGCCTTGAGCAGCAACTGTGGGTCCCATTGCTGGCGGGGTGTCAGAGCAGGTCGGTTCATCAAATCACCTTGGCACGCATCAGATCGCGAATATGCACCACACCCTGCAGGCGCTGGTTGTCATCGGCCACCAGCACTGCGGTAATGCCATGTTCTTCCATCATGCGTGCCGCAGCCACCGCCAGCAGATCGGGCTTGATCGTCAGAGGCCTGGCATGCATGACGTCCTGCGCCGTGCGGCTGCGCAGATCCACGCCAGCTTCCACGCAGCGGCGCAAATCACCATCGGTAAAGATTCCCACCAGCTCACCGGATGCGTTGACCACGGCGGAGCAGCCCAGGCCCTTGGCACTCATTTCGCGCATCAGGTCCACGCTGCTCACATCCTGGGCAACCTGGGGCACATCGACACCACGGCGCATCACATCGCGCACATGAGTCAGCAGGCGTCGCCCCAATGCTCCTCCGGGGTGTGAGCGCGCAAAATCCTCGGCACCAAAGCCCCGGGCATCGAGCAAGGCCACGGCCAGCGCATCTCCCATGGCCAGCTGAGCCGTGGTGCTGGCAGTGGGTGCCAGGTTCAAGGGACAAGCTTCCTTGTCGACATGGGTGTCCAGCACCCAGTCTGCATGCTTGGCCAGTGTCGATTGCAGACCGCCGGTCACGGCCACCAGGGGCACGCCCATGCGCTTGATGGCGGGCAACACGCCCGTCAGCTCATCGGTCTCGCCGCTATTGGACAGGGCCAGCACCAGATCATCCTGTGTCAGCATGCCCAGGTCGCCATGACTGGCTTCTGCGGGGTGCACGAAAAAGGAGGGAGTCCCTGTGGACGCGAGCGTCGCGGCCACCTTCCGGCCCACATGCCCGCTTTTGCCCATGCCCATGACCACCACACGGCCCGGCAGCTGCAGAATGCGCTGAACCACCGCCGTGAATGCGCCATTGAGGCGCACCGACATCGCACGCAAGGCAGCGGCCTCTATATCCAGGGCCTCGCGGGCCAGGTTCAAAGCTCGCGGTGCGTCGATCAGACGCGAATTGGCAGCATCAGAATTCATGCCCGGATTTTAGCCAGCCCATGCTTGCCGGGCAGCGGGCAACACCCCTTTGGCCCGCATTTCAAGCCCGAGCCCATACACTGGCGAGCATTCAAGAACTCAGGCGGACACATGCAAACTTCCACCAGCGTCAACGACTATCTGCGTGACCATATCCGCACCGTGCCGGACTGGCCTGCGCCGGGCGTGCAATTCCGTGACATCACGCCCCTGCTGCAGGACCCCAAGGTCTTTCGCATCATGACCGATGCCTTTGTTCACCGTTACATGGACCCCAAGCTGCGCCCCGACGTGGTTGCCGGCCTGGATGCACGCGGATTTATTCTGGGTGCCGTGATCGCCCACGAGCTCAACGTCGGCTTTGTGCCCATCCGCAAAAAAGGCAAACTGCCCTTCACCACGGTGGAGGAAACCTATGAGCTCGAATACGGTAGCGCTACCGTGGAGCTGCACACCGATGCCGTCAAGTCCGGCGACCGTGTGCTGCTGATTGACGATTTGATCGCCACCGGCGGCACCATGATGGCCGGCAAGAAACTGCTGGAAAAGCTGGGGGCTACCGTGGTGGAAGGCGCAGCGATTGTGGATCTGCCGGAACTGGGCGGCTCCAAGCACCTCAAGGACAGCGGCCTGCCCCTGTTCACTCTGGTGGACTTTGCCGGGCACTGAGCAGCCCCGCAACAGCCCTGGATCAGCGCAGCTCTCCGTACTGCGTCGTGCCCAGAGAGCCCAGTCCGGAGACGGCAAATTCGCCGCCTTCCTCATGGCCAGAGCCAGGACCCAGCAATGGCGCCTGGCGTGATGGACGAACACTCGCAGGCGATGCAGCAGCCATGGCCACCGCCTGCTTGAACGCATCCATTTCCTGCGCGTCAATGGGCTCGAAAGAGCGGCCTGAATGTGCCGCAACCGGAGCATGGCGTGGCGCCTTCATCGGGGGTACGGCCCCGTCAAACTGCGTCTGCGCAAAATCAGGGCTAGCAGCGCTTTGACGCTGCCCGTTCACGCGCCAGTAAACGGCGTGAACCCCAGCATCCATGCGGGTTCTGGCGAGCTCGGCAATCAATGCCTCGATACGTCTTTGCTGCGGAGCATCCGCAGCGTATGCAGGAGCCAGATCCACCATCACGACAAAGCGCTGGCCGACGTTGTCCAGCGAGAGCACCTTGAACTTGTAACCGGCCGAAAGAATGCCGACCCTGACCATGGCTTCGCGCACGATGACGTACAGCTGCTCGCGTCTGGCGGAGCGCTCCCGGCGCTGCGACTGACGCGCTACTGCATCATCCTCGTGGCGCAGTGCTTGCGTGCTACCTTCTCGGCGAGGCCCGCGAGAAAACCATCGAAACAGGGACATGAGCACACTCGAACAAGCAGGATTTACAACGAGACACATTCTGCCTCCAGGTCTGGAGCAGCTCGTGACATTTACCGAAATATTAGCCTTTGTCCGACGTGGATCAAGCCGCCAAACCGGCCGGCACACAAAAAATCTTCACTCAGGTGCTGGCCACCCGGCGACGACTGTCCCCTGCGCGGCGGGCCAGCACCTGACCTGCCATGGTCAGTAGCGCCAGGGCCAGAGCAGGCTGACGGTTGGCAATTTCGGAATAACGCAGCGCTGTCAGACACCATAAACGGCTGGGCGCTGCGGCCTGCACCGTGGCCTTGCGTGGTCTATGGGCGAAGAAGGCCCCTTCCCCCACAATCGCTCCCGGCCCCACCAAAGCCAGGCGGATTCTTTCCTTCGAATCCTGGTAATGCACGCTCAGCGAGCCGTACTCCACCAGATACAGATTGCGATCCAGCGCCCCTTCGGCAAACAACACCTCGCTGGCCGCCAGATTGATCGGCTGCAGATACGGCGCCAGCAACTCCCATTGAGCGGCACTGAGCACGTTTTGAGCGGTATCGGTGGCAACCGAGGTCGTCATCGCCTGGATCAGCGCCGACAAATCCTGAGGTGTTGAAGCGAACATAAGCAGTGGATGGAACGCGAACGCCGCATGCCATCCGGTGGACAAATCCGGATACGCATCCCGGCCGCTCAGGGTAAAAGAAATTCATAGCGCGCCATGGCTCACCATCAACGCAGGCTGAATGCTAAGCGACTCTGACAGTCCCGCCAATCACTTGCGGTGCGGAGTTGCTTTTACTTCCCCAAAGTGTCTGCATCTTCATCCGCGTCAAAGCAAAAAAGGATCGATGGTTCGATCCTTTTTTAATAGCTTACATCGCTCTTCCCATTTGGGTTAGCGCCATTTCTCAAGGAAATCAGCTATGGGCGCGCTTTTCCAGGATCTCGAAGGCTGGCAGCTTCTTGCCCTCCAGCACTTCCAGGAAGGCACCGCCGCCGGTGGAGATGTAGCCCACGTCCTTTTCAATGCCGTACTTGGCAATGGCGGCCAGGGTGTCGCCACCGCCGGCAATGCTGAAGGCGGGTGACTCGGCAATCGCCTGGGCGATGACCTTGGTGCCATTGGCAAACTGGTCGAACTCGAACACGCCCACGGGGCCGTTCCAGACGATGGTGCCGGCCTTTTTGAGCTGCTCGGCCAGCAGGGCTGCGGTTTCCGGGCCGATGTCCAGAATCATGTCGTCGTCGGCCACTTCGGAGGCCTTCTTGACGGTGGCCACGGCGTCGGCAGCAAAGGTCTTGGCGGTGACCACATCGGTGGGCACGGGAATATTGGCACCACGGGCAGCCATGGCGTCGATCACGGCCTTGGCATCGGCCACCAGATCGGGCTCGGCCAGGCTCTTGCCGATCTTCAGACCGGCAGCCAGCATGAAGGTGTTGGCAATGCCGCCGCCCACGATGAGCTGGTCCACCTTGTCGGCCAGGCTCTTGAGGATGGTCAGCTTGGTGGACACCTTGGAGCCTGCCACGATGGCGGCCAGAGGACGTGCAGGCGCGGCCAGGGCCTTGTTCAGCGCGTCGATCTCGGCCGACAGCAGCGGGCCGGCACAGGCGATGGGGGCGTATTCGGCGATGCCGTAGGTCGTGCCTTCGGCACGGTGAGCGGTGCCGAAGGCATCGTTCACAAAGATGTCGCAGAGCTTGGCCAGCTTCTGGGCCAGCTCGGGCTTGTTCTTCTTTTCACCCACGTTGACACGGCAGTTCTCCAGCAGCACGACCTGGCCGGGAGCAATCTGCACGCCGTCCACCCAGTTGGCGACCAGGGGCACATCGCGGCCCAGCAGCTCGGACAGGCGCTTGGCCACGGGAGCCAGCGAGTCCTGGGGCTTGAATTCACCTTCGGTGGGGCGGCCCAGGTGGCTGGTGACCATCACGGCAGCGCCGGCCTTCAAAGCCATTTCAATCGCAGGCACGGAAGCGCGCACACGCGTGTCTTCGGTGATTTCACCAGCGTCGTTCAGGGGTACGTTCAGGTCGGCACGGATGAAAACACGTTGACCCTGGGCCTTGCCCTGGGCGCACAGATCGGAGAAGCGGATGATGTTCATGCAGCAAAAAAGCGACTCCGAAAGTCGCCCATACAAAGGTTGGAAAACACAAAATCTGCCTACATTCTAGGGTGATCGCCACTTTCAGGCATCGCTTTTACACGCTTACTCGACTCAAAAACAGGAGCATCCTGCGCGCTCTGTAACTTGGTTTCAAGCCTTTTTATAGACAGCCCATATGAAAACAGGAGCACGCAGCTCCTGTTTTCTCTGGTCTTGGAGCTACCAGCCCAGACCGATATGCAGAGGCAGATAAATCGCCATGCCCAGAGCAATGGTGCCAAGAATGCTGCGCTTGTAAAAAAAAATACACCACCGAAGCGGCCAGCGCAGGCAGTCGAGCATCAGCCAGACTGTTGATCAGCTGACCATTGCTCATCACGATCTCGGGCGCAATCACCGCCGCCAGGGCCGCCAGCGGTGCGTATTTGAGCCCGCGCTTGAGCCAGTCGGGCAGCGGCAGTTCACGCTCGGGGATCATGAAGAAAGCACGCGTGATCAGCGTGATGAGGGCCAGACCGATGCAGGCAACGATGACCCAGAAACTGCTCATCATGACCGGTCCTCCTCATTCTTCACCGCAGGCAGCCGGCTGGCCTGCTTTTGCAGTTGCTCGGCCGTCAGGCCTGCAGCCACCGCAGCTGCGATCGCCACCAGGATATTGAGCTTGAGCGGCAGCGCAAAAGCCGCCACGGCTGCCGTACAGGCCACGATGGAGGCCACCCAGGTTGCACGGTCCTTGAGCATGGACAGCAACACGCCCAACAACGCCAGCACGCCGGCAAAGCCCAGCCCCCAGGACAGAGGAATCTGGTCGGCCAGGAAAATGCCCAGCGTGGACGGGATCTGCCAGGCCAGCCAGTTGGTCAGTGCTGCGCCCCAGAAATAGGGCAATTGCTCGGGCTGCGGCCTGGCCTCTGGGTAGCGACGCATGAAGTTCACGAAAATCACATCGCCGCTGAAATAGGCGACCGCCAGACGGTGACGCAGACTCAGCTTGGCGAAATAGCTGCGCCACATGCTGGACAGAATCACAAAACGCAGGTTCACGCAAATGGCGGTGAACCAGACCACCCACAGCGGAGCCCCCACGGCCATCAGCGGCAACACGGCCAGCTGGGCACTGCCCGCATAGACAGTCAAACCCATGAGCAGCGCCAGGGGAACGGACAGACCGCTTTTGACCATGGCCACGCCGGTTACCAGGCCCCAGGCGGCGATGCCCAGGGCGGTGCCGCCCATCTCCTTGGAGCCGACCCAGAAGAACGGATCCCTGACTATCGATTTCGCACGCTGACTCAGCGTGAACGCCATATCCGTCATACCTCGCCAGCACCCT
Organism: Comamonas sp. wu1-DMT; assembly: GCF_040187805.1. NCBI lineage: Bacteria > Pseudomonadati > Pseudomonadota > Betaproteobacteria > Burkholderiales > Comamonadaceae > Comamonas > Comamonas sp. wu1-DMT. The sequence goes on along the minus strand of NZ_JBANEM010000009.1, from coordinate 47,709 downwards.
CGCCCAGTTGCGCGCCTGCGGGCAGCTCGAAACCGCGCAGAAAATCGCCAGCGGCCAGACGCTTGCCACCCGCGCGCTGCAACAGCGTCATATTGAGCACGCCACTGCCACAGGCCACGCGCACGCCGCGGACGTCGGCCGACAGCACGGAGCCGGGCGCGCCGCTGCCTTGCTGGGCCTCTGCTTCCCAGACCTTGATGGCCTCGCCGCCCAGGCTGGTGGCGCCGCCGGGGAAGGGGTTGAAGGCACGCAAGCGGCGCGCAATGACTTCGGCGCTTTCGCTCCAGTCGATCAGGCTCTCGGCCTTCTCGATCTTGTGTGCATAGCTCACTCCATCGGCAGGCTGTGGCGTGCGACTGAGACCTCCGCAGGCCGCCATTTCCAGCGCTTCCACGATCAGGCGGCCACCCAACGCGGCCAGCTTGTCCTGCAGGCTGGCCGTGGTGTCGCCTGCGGCTATCGGCAGGCGCTCGATCACACACATATCGCCGGTATCCAGGCCGGCATCCATCTGCATGATGGTGACGCCGGTTTCGGCGTCACCGGCCTCGATGGCGCGATGAATCGGCGCTGCACCGCGCCAGCGCGGCAGCAGGCTGGCATGGATGTTCAGGCAGCCCAGGCGAGGCGTATCAAGCACCCATTGCGGCAGGATCAGGCCATAGGCCGCAACCACCATCACATCGGCCTGAGCGGCATCGATCGCGGCCTTGGCGGCAGCGGCGTCTTCGGGATATTTGCCGTCCAGACGCAGACTCAGCGGCTGAGCCACTGCAATGCCATGCTCCAGGGCGCACTGCTTGACGGGAGAGGCTTGCAGCTTCATGCCACGCCCGGCCGGACGGTCCGGCTGGGTCAGCACCAGCGGAACTTCAAAACCTGCAGCCAGCAGACTCTCCAGGGCCACGCGCGCAAATTCGGGCGTGCCGGCAAAAATGACTTTCATGGGACTCACAAATTAAAAAGGCAGCCGCCGGCTGCCAGATGTTCAAAGATGCGGCTCTTTGAAGTAAATGCTCTCATCGGTGAACATGACCTTCTGCACCACACCTTGCGGGTCTATGTGCACATGGGCACGCCGAGCAACGGTATTGTCCAGAAAACGGTAGGTCCAGATGTCACCTTTGAAGCTGTAGACCCTCTCGACCTTGGCGGGCGGGCCGAACATGCGGTAGACATCGTCACGGGTATCCACACCATTGCGCAACGCGAAAAAATGCGCGGTATCCAGCACCTGCTCCACACGCACCAGCTTGTGCCGGGCATCGAAGTCCATGTGATAGACCTGCTGACCGGCGGGCTGCTGGCTATAGACCAGGCGCTGGCCGCCCTCGGGCAGAGGCACGACCAGAGTGGGTTTGCCCATGCCTTTTTCCACCTCGGCCTGAGGCATGCCAGGCTTTTGCCACTGGGGCACCATGCAACCCGCCAGCCCCAATGCCAGCAGACTGGCAGTCAACAGTGTTTGCAGGCGAGGCAGGGACATGGACACTCCGATCAGGCCCTCAGGGCCTGCTTCTGGGCCTTGACCAGCTTGGTCTTGATGCGATTGCGCTTCAGCGGCGAGAGGTATTCGACAAACACCTTGCCCAGCAGGTGATCCATCTCGTGCTGGATGCAGATGGCCAGCATGCCTTCGGCGTCGATCTCACGGCTGTTGCCGTTTTCATCCAGGGCCTTGACCTTGACGGCAATGGAGCGCTCCACGCCGTCGTAGATGCCGGGCACGGACAGGCAGCCTTCCTCACCCAGCTGCTTTTCCTCGCTGGCCCAGAGAATCTCGGGGTTGATCAAGGCCATGGGCTCGTTGCGCTTCTCGGACACGTCGATCACGATAACGCGCTCATGCACATCGATCTGTGTCGCGGCCAAGCCGATGCCCTGGGCGTCATACATGGTCTCGAGCATGTCTTTCACCAGAGTCTGGATGCGCTCATCCACCTGCGCCACGGGCTTGGCGACCTTGTGAAGACGGGGATCGGGGTAGCAGAGGATGGGAAGAATGGCCATGGTGTCTCGGTAAATCTGTCGTTATTGTCCCAACATTTGACGCCAAACGCTTGTCACGTCCTCAATAAACATTGATCTATCGAGGCCTTGCATCGAGAATTCCGACACATTTGTAAGACTTGTTGGCTGGCTATGCCAAGATCGGCCACAGTGCGGCGACGCGAGGGACGCTGCAGCAAACGAATCCCGCCAGAAGGAACTTCATGACCGCATTTGCCACTGCACGCGCCTTGAGCATTGGAGCCACATTGCTTGCAGCCCTGACTTCGGTCCACGCCCAAAGCTATCCTGTGACCGCCACCCAGCGCTCCACCGCACAGCAAGTCGCTCAGCAAGGCATCCCCGAGAACGAACTGGCGCCCAACGCTCCCACACAGTACGCCGTCAAGCGCGGCGACACGCTCTGGGGCATCTCGGGCATGTATCTGCGCCAGCCCTGGCGCTGGCCCGAACTCTGGGGCATGAACCTCTCCAGCATCGCCAACCCTCATCAGATCTACCCCGGCCAGGTGCTGTATCTGGTGCGCAGCAACGGTTATGCCCGTCTATCGACCACGGCCCCCAACGGCGATTCCGGGGTAGTGCGCCTGTCGCCGCAAACGCGTGAATCGTCACTGAACGACCTGGCCCTGCCCACGCTGCCGCCGCATCTGATCGAGCCCTTCCTGGCCGAGCCGCTGGTGGTGGACAGCCAGGCACTTACACAAGCCCCGCGCATCATCGCCACCCAGGACAAGCGCGTGCTCATGGCCAATGGCGATCGCGCCTATGTACGCAACTCCGGTGGCGCGCTGGTCACCACCGGCAAGGGCAGGCCCGCGAGCTATCGCATCTTCCGCGATGCCACGCCGCTCAAGGACCCCATCACCGGGGAAATCCTTGGCTACGAAGCCAAGTACCTGGGCAGTGCCACCGTGGCGCGTAGTGAAACATTGCTTGAATCCGCGCCAGGCCAGCCTGTACAGACCACCCCTGGAACAGTGGACATCATCCGCTCCAAGAATGAAATCCGCGCAGGTGACCGCCTGCTGCCCTCGCCCGAGCAGCAGTATCTGAGCTATGTGCCCCATGCCCCGCGCCATGCGGTAGATGCCGCCGTGGTCTCCATCTATGGTGACTCGGTGGGCTATAACGCAGCTCAGAATCAGGTCATTGCCATCAACAAGGGAGCCCAGGACGGCATGGACATCGGCGCAGTGCTGGAACTCGTCAGCAAGGGCAATGTCATCGTGGACAAGACCAGCCCCAGCCGTGACCGGGTGAAGCTGCCCGATGAGGCCAATGGCTATGCCATGGTCTTCAAGGTGTTTGACCGGGTTTCCTACGCGCTCATCACCACGGCCCAGCGTGGCGTGAATGTGGGCGATGGCCTGCAGTCGCCCCAGCCCTGAATGGAGCGTGAGCATGGTGTCGCCCCCTTCACAAGATGCGCTCCATGCCTCACCCGATGCCGAAATTCTGGCCTGGCTGCGCCTGCTGCTGACACCGGGTCTCGGACGCACCACGGCACGCCGCCTGCTGGCCAGCGCCGGTAGTGCAGACGCGGTCTGGCGGCTGCCGCTGTCCACATGGGCGGAATGCGCCACTCAGGCGCAGATCAAGGCTCTGACAGAGCTCCCGGCAGACTGGGAGCAGCATTGCAGCGCACTGGCCCGCTGGCTGAGCTCCCCCGCGCCGGGTATCTTGCACACCGTGATTCATCTGGGCAACTCTCAGTATCCGGACTGCCTGCTGCAGACCGAAGATCCGCCCCTGCTGCTGTTTGTCCAAGGTCCAGCGGTACTGCTGGCATCTGCCGGGCCCTGGTTTCCCTACCCGGCCACCCTGGCCATGGTGGGCAGCCGCAATCCATCCGTCCAGGGAGTCATCAATGCGCGCAGCATGGCGCAGGCACTGGCCGAGCAAGGGCTGTGCATAGTCTCAGGTCTGGCACGCGGCATCGATGCAGCTGCCCATGAGGGAGCACTTCAGGCCCGCTCAGGCCCTACCCCCCGCACGATTGCCGTCGTCGGCACCGGACTCGATCAGGTCTATCCGCGTGCGCACACCAAGCTGGCACAGCAAATTGCGCGCAATGGGCTGGTCATCAGCGAATACCCGCTGGGCAGCGAGCCCCTGCCTCGGCATTTCCCTCAGCGCAACCGCATCATTTCGGGCCTGTCGCAAGGCACCCTGGTCGTGGAAGCCGCACTGCAGTCTGGCTCACTGATCACGGCCCGCCTGGCCAACGAGCAGGGGCGTGAAGTCTTTGCCATCCCCGGCTCCATCCACGCGCCGCAGGCCAAGGGCTGCCATGCGCTGATACGCCAGGGCGCCAAGCTGGTGGAAACCGCTGACAACGTGCTCGAAGAGCTTCAAGGACTGAAACTCGCGTCGACCAGAGCCGAACCAGCGCAGGAAGCTGCCAAAAACAAGGCATCGACACCGAATAACCCGTTGCTGCAGGCGCTGGGCCATGACCCCATGACACTGGAGTCCTTGAGCGATCGCACGGGCTGGGATGCCGCCCATTTGCAGGCGCAGCTGATGGAACTGGAGCTCGACGGCCTGGTCGCGCGCCTGCCTGGCGGCCTGTACCAGCGACTTACGCAAAGCTGAAGCCCCAAACCGGCATATCCCGACAAGGCGACGCCCAGCAAGGGCTGCTCCCTTCCCTGGTGCAGCGCGTAGAGAAAGGGGAAAGATGCAAAGCACCTCAGGGGCTTAGGCCAGTCTTTCCGGATTCGCCTGAATTTTCTGCAGTGCATCGCGCGTGGCACGCACCGTCAGGGCTTCGGCATCATGCACCGCAAGCAAGCCGGCCTGCAGATAGGTCGCCATGCGTTGCGCCTGCAGCAGATAGCAGTGTCCATCCAGCGAGGCGAACAAATGCAGATGCTTGCGACGGCTATGCCAGACATATTGCACCTGCACACGGGCACCGTTGTGGTCCAGCGTGAACCAGCGACCGCTTTCCAGCGACTGGGCCCACTCCAGCATGGCGGGCTCCACCAGGCTGTCCGTGTTGGGAATAACGTTCAGATCGCCCGCATCCACGCCCAGCATCAGCTCTATGCTCTCGCTGGACAGCGGCATATCGTCGAGCTTGCCATCCTCGCTGATGTATTTCTCCAGCTCCGCCAGGCGCTTGGCCATGGCCTCGATACGCTCGGCCGGAATGGCTGCCGTCTTGGACATGAAGGCCTGGGCCAGCGTATCGGTCAACACCTTGATCGCGGCAGACTGTGCATCGCCGGTCACGCTCACCAGCTCCAGTCCTTCACGCAAGGTCTGCAGCAAGGTCGGCAAGCCCTGGATGACACGCGCGCGCTCCTGACGCAAGGGCTTGGCGCTGGCCGACCAGACCAGCTCGCTGGCCGCCTGCTTGAGGCGCATGGCCCGCGCATCCTTGGCGCCATAGCGCACGGTGGCCATGGCCAGCACATCGGCCCAGGACTTGAAGAGGAAGTCTCGCACCTCTTCGCGCACCGGCATGTCGGTGAGCATATTGCGCAGCTCGATGGTGTACTGGATGGCCAGCGTCTCCTTCTGCTCCACCTGCTGAGCCACGCTGGTGATCTTGGCCGTGGACCGATTCTGGGCAAAGTGCCTGGTGAGGAACTCCTCGAACTCGCGCAGCACCAGCGCAAAGACCTTCTGCCCGGTTTCAGGGTACTGCTCTATCACCTGAACCACGCGGCGGATCTCGGTCTCCAGCGCATTGCCGTTGATGCTGCTGGCGTCAAAACCCATGACGCAGGAGCCCATGCGGTCGATCAGCTTGCGCGCCGGGTGATTGAGATCGCTGAAGAACTGCGGCTCGGCCAGGGCCACGCGCAAAACCGGGACCTGCAGGCGCGCGAACCAGACGCGAATGGACGGCGGCAGCCGGTCTTCCGAAAGAATGCTCTGGAACATCAGCGCCACCACCTCGATGGTCGCCTTCTCGCTCTTGGTCTCGGCCTTTTGCTTCCAGTCGGCCGAGCGCTCGCGCACCAGATTGACCAGCTGGCCGATCGCTGCCGGACTGTAGTCCATGGCGGGCATGGCCATGGCCGAACCGGCCGCAGACGGATACTGGGCCTGGAGCTCGGCCGCCATCAGTTGTTGCTGCTCCTGCAGCGCCTGCGCCAGAGCGGCAGACGCCGGAGGCATGGGAACGACAGGCGTGCCAGGCATCAGTCCTGGAATGCCGACCGCAGGCTGGCTCAGCACCTGGCGCAGCTGATTCATGGCATCCAGCGCGCGATGGCGCGCCCGCGCCAGCATGCCCAGGCCGGCGCTGGCGCCTGGCGGCAGGGCAATGCCCGGAGCCATCCCAGTCCCGACGCCCAGACCGGCAGCCATACCGGCCGGCATGTACTGCATGGCAGAGTTGGTCCAACCCGCATCGGACGCATTGCCATAGCCACTGCTGGCGCCCAGATGCATGGCACCGGTGGACGGGCCACCCTCGGTACGTCGCACGCGCAGCGGGGCATCCTGGGCCTTGCTGACGCCCTTGGCATCCAGCAGCTTGTGCAGGATGCTGTATTCGGACTCCATCAGCGGTGCCAGCGCATTCTGCAGGGGCTCCACAGCCCGCAGCAAATGCTTGCGCTCCATGCCGCAGCCCAGCCATTGCTCGACCAGATGCAGGCAGATGGTCTCGGCACGGAACATGTCCCGGGAAGCCAGCTCATGGCCCTCCAGTGCCTGAATGCGCAGGCGCATGGCCTCGAAGCCGGGCTGCAGCGTCTCTCCCATGGCCAGGGCCATGCGGGAGGCCAGAATCCTGTTTTCGACGACATCGTCGCTGAGCAGCTCGAAGGTCAGCGGAGCCGAGCCCGAAGCATTGCTCTCGGCTCCACCAGAGGGTGGCTTGCGCGCAGCCTGCTGCAGCGCCTGAGCACCTGCCTGCAACCAGGCGTCCTTGTTCTGCTGAAAGCCGACCCAGGCCTCGCGCCACTCCTGCATCTCCTTGGCCGTGGAGACGGCACTGCTCTGGTTGGAGAGGAATTCATCCAGTTGCCGAGCGACCTTGGGCAGGCCCTGACAAATGCCATGGACCCAACGCAAGCGCGCCTGCCAGCCCAGCTGTTGCGGGGCCGCAGGCGCGGTGGTGGAAGACTGCGAGAGAGCCATTCCGTAAGTGTAATGGCGGCAGAAGCAGTTATGCACCCGCCGCAATGGTCAAAGCGTCAGACCACGGCTCCCGCGTTGGGATCATTGGGATCTTGCGACCCGGACTTGGCGGGAGCCTTGACCAGATCTTCGCGCTTGACGCCCAGCCACATGGCAATGGCAGCCGCCACGAACACCGAAGAATAGATACCGAACAAGATACCGATCGTCAGCGCCAGCGCAAAGTAATGCAGGCTGGGGCCGCCGAAGAAGAACATGGACAGCACCATGGCTTCGGTCGAGGCGTGGGTGATGATGGTCCGGCTCATGGTCGAGGTGATGGCGTGGTCGATCACCTCGTGGGTGCTGAGCTTGCGGAACTTGCGGAAGGCTTCGCGGATACGGTCGAAAATCACCACGGACTCATTGACCGAGTAGCCCAGCACGGCCAGCACGCCTGCCAGCACGGAGAGCGAGAACTCCCACTGGAAGAAGGCGAAGAAGCCCAGGATGATGATCACGTCGTGCAAGTTGGCAATGATGGCCGCCACGCCGAACTTCCACTCGAAGCGAAAGGCCAGATAGATGATGATGCCCAGCACCACCATGCCCAGCGCCATCAGGCCGTTGTGCATCAGTTCATCGCCCACCTGCGGGCCGACAAACTCGGTGCGACGCAGCGTGACCTCGGCATCCTCGGCCTTCAGTGCAGTAATCACCCGCTCACTTTGCTGAGCAGTCGTCACGCCCTTTTGCACGGGCAGACGAATCATCACATCCTTGGATGTACCGAAATTCTGCACGATCACATCGGCATAGCCGAGCTTGGAAACGGTTTCACGCACCTTGCCGATATCGGCAGGCTGGGTGTAGGCCACTTCCATGACCGTACCGCCCGTGAACTCCACGGACAGATGCAGGCCGCGCGAGAACAGGAAAAAGACGGCCAGCGCAAAGGTGATGAAGGAAATCGCGTTGAAGACCAACGCGTACTTCATGAACGGAATGTCTTTTTTGATGCGGAAGAACTCCATGATCTTCCTCCTTAGTTGTTGCTGCCGCGACCGGCCACGGAACGGTGACCCTCACCCTCAGGCTTCCAGACCTGACCGATGGAGACGCTCTTGAGCTTCTTCTTGCCGCCATACCAGAGGTTGACCAGCCCGCGAGAGAAGAACACTGCAGAGAACATGCTGGTCAGAATGCCTATGCAGTGCACCACGGCAAAGCCGCGCACCACGCCCGAACCAAAGGCCAGCAGGGCCAGACCGGCGATCAGCGTGGTCACGTTGGAGTCCAGAATGGTGTGCCAGGCGTTTTCGTAGCCTGCATGGATGGCCGCCTGAGGCGAAGCACCGGCACGCAGCTCTTCACGAATACGCTCGTTGATCAGCACGTTCGAGTCGATGGCCACGCCCAGCGCCAGCGCCATGGCGGCAATGCCGGGCAGGGTCAGCGTGGCCTGCAGCATGGACAGAATGGCCAGCAGCAGCAACACGTTCACCGACAGAGCAATCGTGGAGAACACGCCGAACAGCATGTAGTACATGCACATAAAGGCCGCAATCGCCACCATGCCCCAGACCACGGAGTGAATACCGCGGTTGATGTTGTCGGCGCCCAGGCTCGGGCCGATGGTGTATTCCTCGATGATTTCCATGGGCGCGGCCAGGGAGCCGGCGCGCAGCAGCAGCGAAGTGTCGTTGGCTTCCGCCGTAGTCATGCGACCCGAGATCTGCACGCGGCCGCCGCCGATTTCGCCACGGATCACGGGAGCCGTGACCACCTCGCCCTTGCCCTTTTCGAACAGGATGATGGCCATGCGCTTGCCCACGTTCTCGCGCGTCACGTCCTTGAAGATGCGCGCGCCCTTGGCATCCAGCGTCAGGTTGACGGTAGGCTCCTGGGTCTGGCTGTCAAAACCGGGCTGGGCATCCGTCAGGTTCTCGCCGGTCAGCGTCACCTGCTTTTGCACGATGATGCCCTGACCGTTGCGGTCCAGATACTTCTCGGAGCCGAAAGGCACGGGGCCGGAGCCCATCTCGGCAGCACGCGCTTCGGCGGACTCGTCCACCATGCGCACTTCCAGCGTGGCGGTGCGGCCCAGAATGTCCTTGGCCTTGGCCGTGTCCTGCACGCCGGGCAGTTGCACCACGATGCGGTCCAGGCCCTGCTGCTGGATCACGGGCTCGGCCACGCCGAGTTCGTTGATACGGTTGTGCAGCGTGACGATGTTCTGCTTGAGCGCCTGCTCCTGCACCTTGCGCAGGGCTTCGGGCTTGATCGAGGCCACCAGCTTGAAGCCCGTGCCGTCAGGCGTGGAAGTGGCCGCCAGATCGGGGAACTGGTCCGCGATCAGATTGCGCGCCGCCGTCAGCGTGGCTTCGTCGCGCACGCGAATGGTGACGTTGTTGCCGTCGCGGCTGACACCGCCGTGGCGGATATTCTTGTCGCGCATCGAAGAGCGCAGATCGCCCGCATAGCTCTCGGCCTTCTTGGTCAGGGCCGCCGCCATGTCCACCTGCAGCATGAAGTGCACGCCGCCACGCAGGTCCAGACCCAGATACATGGGCTTGGCGCCGATGGCCGTCAGCCAGTCGGGCGAGCGCGACACCAGGTTCAGCGCCACGATGTAGGAGGGGTCGGTGGGGTCGGAGATCAGCGCCTTCTGGATGACGTCCTTGGCCTTGAGCTGCTCATCGGGCGTATCGAAGCGGGCGCGCACCGAAGTGCCTTCCAGCGACATCGATGTGGCTTTGACGCTGGCCGCGCTCAAGGCGGACTCCACCTTTTGCAGCACCGCGTTGTCCACCTTGACGGTGGACTTGGCCGAGGACACCTGCACGGCAGGCGCTTCACCAAAGAAATTGGGCAGGGTGTAGAGCACCCCCACCAGCAGCGCGATCACGATGATCGCGTACTTCCAGACCGGGTATCGGTTCATGATCGCGCTCTTTGTTTTACAGCAACGCACAACGGGTACGCGCACTCTGGTCGAGCGCCGTACCCCTCAAAATCCACAGCGGACAGGCTTACTTGGCCGTGCCCTTGGGCAGCACTTGCACCACAGCGGAGCGCTGGATCTGGACTTCCACGCCGGAAGCCACTTCGATGTAGATGAATTGCTCGGCCATGCGGGTCACGGTGCCGATGATGCCGCCGGCGGTAGCCACTTCATCACCCTTGGCCAGCGCGTCGATCATGGAGCGGTGTTCCTTCTGGCGCTTCATCTGGGGACGAATCATCACGAAGTACAGCACCACGAACATCAGCACCAGAGGCAGCATGCCGGTGAGCGAACCCATGAAGCCGCCTTCAGCAGCGGCGGCAGGAGCGGTCTGGGCGAAAGCAGAAGAAATGAACACGAAAAAGACTCCGAAAGAGTGAATTTGTCAGGAATAGGTCCCGGCAGGCGCGCACTTGCGCGATCTCGCCAGGTCAGCGGGACATTGTATTCGGCTGGCTTGTACCCAAGATTGGCATGGGCAGCCGCGCAGCACAGGCATTCCCTGATGCGATGGGGACCTCCCTTTCCACATCAACAATGCCTGTAAAAAACATAGCTATCAGCGCATTACCTGTATTGTTTTGTGACTGTTTTATCTTTGAATATCACTCAATACAGGCGCTGGCAGCTATCAAATTCAGATAGCCCACTGCCAGCATCGCCTCTGACCATGAATACAAAGGCCGGGTTGCCCCGGCCTTGTTGTGATGCGCCTCGGCGCAATTAGTTCACTGCCATCAGCTTGACTGCTGGCGCAGCGGGTGCAGCCGAGCCATTCCAGCGAGTCATCAAGGACTGCCACTTGATGCGCGCAGCCGCCAGATGGTGCTCTTTGACATGGCCGTAGCCTCGAATGTCTTCGGGGATGGAGGCGATCTCCACGGCCAGCGCCAGCTTGTCGGCCGTCAAACCCGTCAGCAGGGTTTCGATGCACTGGCGATATTCGACGATCAGGGCGCGCTCGGTGCGGCGTTCCTCGGTGCGACCGAAGGGATCGAGCGCCGTGCCGCGCAGCCCCTTCATGCCGGCCAGCCAGCCCATGGCCTTGCGCATCCAGGGGCCATAGGATTTTTTGAGCAGATGACCCTGCTCGTCCTTTTTGGCAAAACCGGGGGGCGCCAGGTGATGGACGAGCTTGTAGTCGCCCTCGAACATCTCGCTGATCTTCTGAGTGAACGCCGCCTCGGTGTGCAAACGCGCCACCTCATACTCGTCCTTGTACGCCATGAGCTTGAACAGATAGCGCGCCACGGCCTGGGACAGGCGCGTGCCCTGGGCCAGCGGCTCTTCCGCCGCGCGCACCTTGGCCACGAAGTCGCGGTACTGCTGGGCATAGGCCGCGTTCTGGTAGGCCGTGAGGAACTCCACACGCTTGTCCAGCATTTCCTCCAGCGACGGCTTCTTGACGAACTGGATCACCTGCGATGCCTGATACAGAGCGCGCACGGCCTCCAGATCGTGGGCGCAGCGGCGGCCCCATTCAAAGGCCTCCTGGTTGCGCGCCACCTGCACGCCGTTGAGCTCCATGGCGCGCATCAGCGAGGCATGGCTGAGCGGCACCCTGCCTTTTTGCCAGGCGTAGCCCAGCATCATGGGGTTGGCGTAGATGCTGTCGCCCAGCAAGGCCGTGGAGGCCTTCTCTGCGTCGAAGCTTCCCAGGGCGCCATGTCCCACGGCCTCGGCCAGCGCCGTGGCGCAGCGTGCGGCAGGCGACTGCCAGTCGGGGTTGCCCACAAAGGTGGCTGTGGGCGCGGCATGGCTGTTGAGCGCCACATAGGTGCGCCCCGGCTGCATCACGGACAAGGTGGTGGGCGTGGCCGCCACGATGGGGTCGCAGCCGATGACCAGATCGGCCTTGGCCATGTCCACCTTGGTGGTGTAGATGGCATCGGCGCGGTTGGCGATCTGGATATGGCTCCAGGTGGAGCCGCCTTTTTGCGCCAGACCCGCCGCATCCTGCGTGACCACGCCCTTGCCCTCCAGGTGTGCGGCCATGCCCAGCAGCGAACCGATGGTGATCACGCCCGTGCCGCCGACGCCGGCCACCACGATGCCCCAGGCCTGCTCGGCCACGGGCAGGACGGGCTCGGGAATAATGGGAAGAGCCTCCAGGCTGCCCTTCTTCTCCTGCTTGGGCTTTTTGAGCTGACCGCCCTCGACGGTGACGAAGCTGGGGCAGAAGCCCTTGACGCAGGAATAGTCCTTGTTGCAGCTGTTCTGGTTGATGCGGCGCTTGCGGCCGAACTCGGTCTCCACGGGCTCGACCGAGAGGCAGTTGGACTGCACCGAGCAATCGCCACAGCCCTCGCAGACCAGCTCGTTGATGACCACGGTCTTGTCGGGCGTGCTCAGCACGCCGCGTTTGCGGCGGCGGCGCTTTTCGGTGGCGCAGGTCTGGTCGTAGATGATGGCCGTGCAGCCCTTGAGCTCGCGGAACTGGCGCTGAATCGCATCCAGCTCGTCGCGATGGTGCACGGTCACGCCCTCGCCCAGCTTCACGCCATCGTATTTCTCGGGCTCATCGGTGACGATGACCAGCTTGCCCACGCCTTCGGAGAGCAGGCTGTTCATGATCTGCAGCACCGAATGGCCTTCGGGCCGCTCGCCCACGCGCTGGCCGCCCGTCATGGCCACGGCGTCGTTGTAGAGCACCTTGTAGGTGATGTTGGTGCCGGCCGCAATGCTCTGGCGGATCGCCAGCAGCCCGCTGTGGAAGTAGGTGCCGTCGCCCAGGTTGGCGAAGACATGGGCTTCCTTGGTGAAAGGCGCCTGCCCCACCCAGGTCACGCCCTCGCCGCCCATCTGCGTGAAGGTGCTGGTGCGGCGGTCGGGCATCCAGGTGGTCATATAGTGGCAGCCGATGCCGGCCACGGCGCGCGAGCCTTCGGGCACGCGTGTCGAGGTGTTGTGCGGGCAGCCGCTGCAGAACCAGGGCGTGCGGTCGCCGGTCGAGACCTCCTTGGCCGCCTTGATCGCCGCTTCGCGGGCGTCGAGCACGGCCAGACGCTGCTGCATGCGCGTTTGCACATGCTCGGGCACGCCCAGCTTCTTCAGGCGCTGGGCAATGGCGCGCGCAATGATGGCGGGGGTCAGATCGGCCGTGGGGCGCAGCAGCCAGTCGGTGCTGGGGTTGGGCAGCGACCATTCGCCGCCATGCTCGTCGCTGAACTTGCCCACCACATTGGGGCGCACGTCGTCGCGCCAGTTGTAGAGCTCTTCCTTGATCTGGTATTCGATGACCTGGCGCTTTTCCTCCACCACCAGAATCTCCTGCAGGCCGCGCGCGAAATCGCGCGTGATCGTGGCCTCCAGCGGCCAGACCACGTTGACCTTGTGCAGCCTGATGCCCAGCTCGCGGCAGGTGTCCTCGTCCAGCCCCAGATCGGCCATGGCCTGGCGCGTATCGTTATAGGCCTTGCCGCTGGCGATGATGCCGAAGCGGTCGTTGGGACCCTCGATCACATTGTGGTTGAGCTTGTTGGCGCGCACATAGGCCAGGGCTGCATACCACTTGTAGTTCATCAGCCGCGCTTCCTGCTCCAGCGGCGGATCGGGCCAGCGGATATGCAGGCCGCCGTCCGGCATCTGAAAGTCTTCGGGCAGGATGATGTTGACGCGATCCGGGTCTACCAGGACCGAGGAGGAGGACTCCACCACCTCCTGGATCGTCTTCATGCCCGACCACAGGCCCGAGAAACGGCTCATGGCAAAGGCATGCAGGCCCATGTCGAGGATGTCCTGCACATTGCTGGGGAAGAACACCGGCGTGCCGCAGGCCTTGAAGATGTGGTCGCTCTGGTGCGCGGCCGTGGAGGACTTGCTGATGTGGTCGTCGCCCGCAATCGCAATCACGCCGCCATGCTTGGCCGTGCCCGCCATATTGGCGTGCTTGAACACGTCGGAGCAGCGGTCCACGCCCGGACCCTTGCCATACCAGATGCCGAAGACGCCGTCGAACTTCTTGGTCTCGGGATAGAGATCGAGCTGCTGCGTGCCCCAGACGGCCGTGGCGCCCAGCTCTTCGTTCACGCCGGGCTGAAAGACGATGTGATTCGCTTCCATATGCTTTTTGGCGGCCCACAGCGACTGGTCGTAAGTGCCCAGGGGCGAGCCGCGATAGCCGCTGATGAAGCCGGCGGTATTGAGCCCGGCCTGCGCATCGCGCAGCCGCTGCAGCATGGGCAGCCGGACCAGAGCCTGCACGCCGCTCATAAAGGCGCGGCCGCGGGCCAGGGAATATTTGTCGTCCAGAGTCACAGACTCCAGGGCGCGACGGACTTCATCGGGCAAAGGGGCATTCATGGCTTGTCTCCATGTGGGTGACCACCCGTGGCAGCTCTTGGCTACCAGAGCAGCATATTGCTTTGGGCATTCCTGCGCCAGAGGCACGGAACGCAAGTTGTTTGAGCAAAGTTTAAGGAAAACGCCCCGAATAGAGCTTTCTTTTTATTGCCGGGATTAACCTAGTTTTTGAAAGAATCTTGCTGTAAATTGCGAATCATGAACCAACTTGATCGCTTCGACTGGGCCATCCTGAATGAGCTGCAAATGGACGGCCGCCTCACCAATGCCGAGCTGGCCCAGCGCGTGGGCCTGTCCGCCGCGCCCTGCTGGCGGCGCGTGCGCGCGCTGGAGGAGTCGGGCTACATCACCGGCTATCACGCCACGCTGGACCGCCACAAGCTGGGCCTGGGCGTGCTGGCCTTTGTGCGCGTGGATGCCGCACAGAACACGGCCGACATCACGCTGCGCATGGAGGAAGCCATTCGCCTGCTGCCCGAGGTCACCTCCTGCCACTACATCAGCGGCGCGGGCACCTTCGAGCTGCAGGTCGTGGCCAGGGATCTGGAGAGCTTTTCCGGTTTTGTGCGCAATGTGCTGCTGCGCCTGCCCAACGTCAAAGACGTGCACACGATTTTTTCGCTGGGCGAAGTGAAGTCCAGCAGCGCGCTGCCGCTGCCCAGCACGCTGACGCATGTCTGAGCCCGGCCGGCACACTTAAAAAGTGAAGCGCGTACCGCTTGACCCATGGGCAATACCTGACGTATCGGTATTGAAATCATTGACTGGCATGCGCTGCAAGCTCACTGATCAATAGCACCCGTCACCGCTACGACAGGTGGCCGCCGCAGCCTGGTGCTGTGAGGAACTACGTATTTGTCAGCACAACTTTCCTGCTACAGAATCGTGTCCCATGGCCCACGATGATTCCGCAGCACGCGCTTCCCACAATCCAATAACTTCAGACTCCGGCCAGGTCCCTGCAGGCAAGCTGCTCGAAGATCCCTCGGCCATGCATGACGGAGGCGCGCCGCCTGCCGCGGCCCCGGGCGTCTGGACACCGCTGGCCACACCCACCTTCCGCATGCTGTGGATGATCTGGATGACGGCCAATATCTGCATGTGGATGAACGATGTGGCGGCCGCCTGGCTGATGACATCGCTGACCACCTCGCCCGTGCTGGTGGCGCTGGTGCAGTCGGCCTCCACCCTGCCGGTCATGCTGCTGGCCCTTCCCAGCGGGGCGCTGGCCGATATCCTGGACCGACGCCGCTACTTCATCGTCACCCAGTTCTGGGTGGCTGCCGTGGCGCTGCTGCTGTGCCTGGCCGTGCTCTCGGGCCAGCTGACGCCCTATCTGCTGCTGGCCCTGGTGTTTGCCAACGGCATCGGCCTGGCCATGCGCTGGCCGGTGTTCTCCGCGCTGATCCCCGAGTTGGTGCCCAAGCACCACCTGCCTTTTGCGATGGCCCTCAACGGCGTGGCCATGAATGCCTCGCGCATCATCGGCCCGCTGGTCGCCGGGGCCCTGATTGCCGGCCTGGGCAGCGCCTGGGTGTTTGTGCTCAACGCCGTGCTGTCCATCGTCTCGGGCTTTGTGCTGCTGCGCTGGAAGCGCCAGCAGCCCGCCAACCCGCTGGGCCGCGAGCGCCTGGGCTCGGCCATGCGGGTGGGCCTGCAGTTCATCAAGGAGTCGCCGCGCATGCATGCCGTGCTGCTGCGCACCGTCTGCTACTTTCTGCAGGCCGCCGCCATCATGGCCCTGCTGCCGCTGACGGCCCAGCGCCTGGACCACGGCACGGCCAGCAGCGGCAGTGCCGGCACCTTCACGCTGCTGCTGGCCTCCATGGGCGCGGGCGCCATCCTGGGCGCCATGCTGCTGCCGCGCATACGCCAGATGCTGTCGGGCGAGCGCACGGTGCTGGCCGGCGTGGCCGCGCAAAGCCTGGCCACGCTGACCGTGGCCTTCGCCCCCCATATCGCCGTGGCCGTGCCGGGCATGATGCTCTCGGGCATGGCCCTGCTCGCCACGGCCAACACGCTGGGCGTGGCCGCGCAGATGGCCCTGCCCAACTGGGTGCGGGCACGCGGCATGTCCATCTACCAGATGTCCATCATGGGCAGCACGGCCATTGGCGCCGCCATCTGGGGCAAGGTCGCCAGCCTGGGCTCGGTGCAGATCAGCATGGCCGTGGCCGCCGTCAGCGGGCTCACGGCACTGCTGATCGTACAGCGCCTGAACCCGGACCGCGACATCGAGGAAGACCTCAGCCCTTCGCGCGCCTTCACGCCGCCGACGGCAGCGCTGCCGCCCGAAGCCGGCCGCGTGGTGGTGACCATCGAGTACCTGATCGACCCGGCCAGGGCCGGCGCCTTCCGCGACCTGATGCAGCTGAGCCGGCGCAGCCGTCTGCGCCAGGGCGCGCTGTCCTGGAGCCTGCTGCACAGCATGAGCCAGCCCGAGCGCTTCGTGGAGCAGATCACCGACGAATCCTGGACCGAGCATCTGCGCCGCTTCGAGCGCGTGACGACCGCCGATGTGGCGCTGCGCGACCGCAAGCTGAGCTTTCACAAGGGCAAGGAGCCGCCCGTGGTGCAGCGCTACTTCAGCGACGCTCTTTAAAAGAGAGCTCCAAGCGCTTACTGTGAAATGATTTCAGATAGCTATCCATTGAAATTCATTGACTGGCAAGCGCTGGCAGCTCCTGTTTTTAGCATCAGCGCAGATGCGGCGCCGATCCGGCCAAGGCCTTGGGCCAGAAGGCCCAGAGCTTGAGCGGCTGCTTGATGCGCCCCGCCACATCGCCAGCCTCGGCCCCCCAGCCCATGAAATAGTCGGCGCGCACGGCGCCCAGAATGGCGCTGCCCGTATCCTGCGCGAACACCAGGCGATTGAGCGAGACCGTAGGGCCGGGCGTGGACAGCCAGACCGGCGTGCCATAGGGAATGCTGTTGCGGTCCACGGCAATCGAGCGGCCCGGCGTCAGCGCCACGCCCTGGGCGCCCTTGGGACCGAACTGGGCATCGAAGTCATTGAGCGCCTCCTCGCGGAAGAACACATAGCGCGGATTGCTCCAAAGCATCTCGTTGACACGCGAGGGATTGGCGGCAATCCAGGCGCTGATGCCGGGCCAGGTGGCATCGCGCACCAGGTTCTGGTCGAGCAGCCAGCGGCCCACGCTCTTGTAGGGCTGATCGTTGGTGCCGGCATAGGCCACGCGGATCATGCGCTGGCGGCCGTCGGCCTCGGTCAGCATCAGCCGGCCCGAGCCCTGGATATGCAGCACCAGCATGTCCACCGGGTCGCGCAGCCAGGCAATGGCACGGCCGGCCAGGGCGGCCTGGGCCTCGGAGTTGGTGTCGATCTGCTGGCGCGTGAACCAGGGCTTGCGCTTGCCAAAGCCCTGCGGGACCTGATAGATGGGCACGTTGAAGCCGTTGCCCTGCACACGGCGCGCCTCGTACAAGGGCTCGTAATAGGCGGTCAGCATGCCGTCGGGGCTGCCCGTGGTCGCTTCGATGCGATAGGGCTGCAGCGTGTTCATCATCCAGCTGCGCTGCTCGTCTTCCGAGGCGATGCTCAGCCTTCGCACCTCGCCGCACAGATTGGCAAACACGGTGCTGGGACGCTCGCAATTCTTGATCCAGGCATTCCAGGCCTCGTTCAAGGAATCCTGGGGCACGCCGGGCAACTCGCCCCAGTCCACCGCCACCCAGCGGCTTTTAGTCGGTACATTGGCGGTGAACGGCGGCTTGGCTGCGGAAGCCGGCCCGCCATGCGGAGCCATCTCGGGCACCGATGCCGGGTCGTTTTGCTGCTTGGTGGTGGTGCATGCCACCAGGGTTCCTACAATCAGCGCCAGTGAAGCACGGCGCAGGAGATGGAAATTCATGGGTCTGATTTTGCTTGAAGCACTGCTGGCATTGGCCATTTTGGTCGCTATTGTGTGGTGGACCATGTTCTCAGGTCGAAAAAAGGGTGAGTTGCCGGCCCCGGTCGAGCCTGCGCCGCACCAAGAAGTGCTTGCAGACCCCGAACAAGATCGCTCTAATCGAGCTTAGCCCATGGCGCTGCAGCCACTGCAGCGCGGGCTGCATGTGACAATCTTTTGCATCAGAAACCGCTCGCTGGCCCGCGTCCTACTTTTTTTGCCTTCTCTTGGCAGTACGCTCGTGGCCTTGCAGCTTTTACGCGAAGCTGGTTTGCAAGACCCTCCGGGTCGTTTATCAAACTAAGGAGTTTTCTATGCGCAAGCAAATGGCTGTGACGGCCGCTCTGGCCTCTGCATTGTTGATCACCGGCTGCGCCAATACCGGCGGCATGTCGGACACCACGCGTCGTACTGCGACCGGTGCAGGCGTGGGCGCACTGGGCGGCGCTGCCATCGGCGCCATTGCTGGCGGCCATGCCGGCAAGGGTGCACTGATCGGTGCCGGTGTCGGCGCCCTGGGCTCCTATATCTGGTCGCAGAACCTCGAGAAGCAAAAGCGTGAAATGGAAGCCGCGACCCAGGGCACAGGCGTGGGCGTGACACAGACTGCGGACAACCAGCTCAAGCTGGACATCCCCAGCGACATCTCCTTTGACACCGGCCGCGCCGACATCAAGGGCAACTTCGCCCCCATCCTCGATCGCTTTGCCGAAGGTCTGCGCAACAACCCCAACGCAGAAGTGCGCATCATCGGCCACACCGACAGCACAGGCTCCGATGCCATCAACAACCCTCTGTCGCTACAGCGCGCCGAGAGCACCCGCAACTATCTGACCTCGCGTGGCGTCAACGGCGCCCGCATCCAGGTTCAGGGCATGGGCTCGCACCAGCCCGTGGCCTCCAATGCCACCAACGAAGGCCGTGCGCGCAACCGCCGCGTGGAAATCTTCGTGGGCGAGCGTGCGCCTCAATAAGCCAGCGCGAGACCAGCAAAAAGCCCCGCCAAGCGGGGCTTTTTTCATGTCGCGGAGGCTTGCGCTCAGGCGTTGCGCAGCAGATTGGCCAACTCGACCGCCGACTTGACCTGCATCTTGTCGAAGACACGCGCGCGGTGCACTTCCACGGTGCGCACGCTGATGTCGAGCTGATCGGCAATCAACTTGTTCGGCACGCCCTCGACGACCAGCTTCATCACGTCTTTTTCCCGATCGGTCAGCTCGTCCAGGCGGCTGCGCACCTCTTCGCGCGCCTGCAAGGCAGCCAGATGCTCGGCGGACAGCGCCAGAGCCTGCTCCACCCGGTCCACCAGCGCGTTGTCGGAAAACGGCTTCTCGCAGAAATCGAAGGCACCGCGCTTGACCGTATCCACGGCCGTCGGCACATCGGCATGGCCGGTCAGAAAGATCACGGGCATGGCCTCGATCTGGCCGCGCTCCAGCATGCGGTTGAACAGCGACAGCCCGCTCATGCCCGTCATGCGCATATCGAGCAGCAGGCAGCAAGGGCGACGCGTCACGGGGCTGGTCTGCAGCACGGCCTGCTCGAATTCTTCGGCGTTGCGATAGCACTCGCTCAGCAATCTGCGCGAACGCAGCAGCCATGCCAATGCCTCTCGGACATCGGCATCGTCGTCCACCACGTAGACGGTAGCGTCGGTTACAGGTTCCATGAAGCCTAGTTCTCTCTGGGTTCCCAGTGGGCCGGAAGCGTGAAGACAAACTCCGTGCCCTGCGGGAGGTGCGGGCGGTAATCAAGGTGACCACCATGTTGCTCCACCACCGTGCGGCACAGACTCAGGCCCAGGCCCATGCCTTCGGTGCGCGTGGTGAAGAAGGGGGTGAACAGCTGCTCGGCGACTTCCGCAGAAATGCCGGCGCCGCAGTCCATGATGGAAAATTCTACCCAACGCGCGCTATTACCGTCAGAACTGCGCCTGACAGCCATGGTCAACACCCTCTCCTTGAGCTCGGGCAGGTCCATGGCCTGCATGCCGTTGCGCGCCAGATTGAGCAGCACCTGCTCGACCATGGTGACATCGCAGAGCACCCCCGGCAGATCGGGCTCCAGCTCCAGCTGCACAGTTGCATTGAGCTTGTGCGCCTGCAGATAGACCAGAGGCATGACGGCATCGATCAGCTCCACGGGCTGCACCACCTCTCTGGACTTGTCGCGCCGGCGCACGAAATCGCGCACGCTCTTGATGACCTTGCCTGCGCGGTCGGCCTGAAAACCGATGCGCTCCAGAGCCATGCGCAAGTCCTTGAGATGCGGGACCTGAGGGTCGGTCGGCTCATGCTCCAGCAGATTGAGCGAGCCCGTGGCATAGCTGGAAATGGCGGCCAGCGGCTGTGTCAGCTCATGGCTGAGCATGGAGGCCATCTCGCCCACCGTCGCAAGGCGTGCCGTGGCCTGCAGGCGCTCCTGGGAGGCACGAGACATCTCCTCCATGCGGCGCTGCTCGCTGATATCGATGAAAGCGCTCATCCAGCCTGTGTGCTGGCCCTGGGCGGTGATCAGCGGCGCCTCGAAAATCAGCACCGGAAAGCGCGAGCCGTCCTTGCGCATGAACACGCTCTCGTGGCCCTGGCGCGGTGTGGGCAGCAGGCCGGCGAGGCGCTGATCGCGTCGGCTCACATATTCCTGGGCCAGCTCGGGCGGCCAGTAAGGCGCCACATTGAGGCCCAGCAGCTCCTGCGCGCTGAAGCCCACCATATTGCAGAAGGCCGGGTTCACATAGGTGATGCGGCCCTGGAGATCGCGTGCACGCATGCCCGTGACCAGGGAGTCCTCCATGGCCTTGCGAAAGGCCAGCGCATCGCCCAGATCGCGCTCCGCACGCAGGCGGCGGCGGTTGTCGCGCACCAGCACCACCACCACGGTCACCAGCGCGATCGACATGCCGGTCACCAGCGCCGTCATCACATTCGGAAAAACGCTGGGCGCGTGATGCCAGCTGTCCATGCGCAGCACCAGGGTGTTGCCCGGCAGATCCAGCAACTGCTGGGCCGTGAACATGCGCGAGCCGCGCCAGGCCGCCCCCACCATGGCCAGACGCGTGCCGTCCGGCTCGGTGAACGAAACCTCCTGGGTGCGCGGCAGGGATTTGCCCACCTGGGCCATCAGAATGCCCTGCAGGCTGTACGTGCCCAGCACATAGCCCACCACATGACCGTTCTCCGTCAGCGGCATGCAGACCTGCATGGTCTCCGTGCCCAGGCCCTCGCCCAGCAGCTGGAAGCGGCTGGGCGAGTACGATGGCCCGTTGACGCGTCTGGCCTGGGTACAGGTCAGTGCCTCGCCCGAATGCAGCTCGGGCAAATGGCTTTCGTCCTCGACCAGCAAGGTGCGATAAGGCGTCTCGGCATGCTCGATGAGACGCATGTTTTCACCGCGCCATTCGATGCGCATCAGGTCACGGCGCTGCTGCAGCAGCTCGGTCGCATGCTCGCGCCAGGCCGAGTGCTTGCTGCTGTAGGCGCTCAGCGCCAGCAGGTCCTGCAGATTGCGGCCCAGCGCTGCACGGATATCGCCGACCGCATTGGCGGTGTCGCGCTCCAGCTTTTCCTGCACCTGCGAGGCCTCATAGCGTCCGGCCAGCCAGACCATGGTGACCAGCATGCTGACCACCAGTGCCACCAGCAAGGTCCATAGCGACCAGCGCTTCCAGGCCATGCGCCAGCGCCGCCAGGGCCAATGGGCAGGATGGTCCTCGGGCAGTGCATCAAGAGCGGTATTCAGCGGATCAGTCACAGCACACGATGGGTCAAGGCCGGCAATTGCTGGCGCACTTGCAGCAAGCGGTCACGATTGAGCTCTCCCGCCACCACGCCGGTGCCGCTGGCCTGCAGGCCCTGCACCTCGCCCCAGGGGTCGATCAGCAGGCTGTGGCCCCAGGTGCGGCGACCGTTTTCATGCACGCCGCCCTGGCCCGGTGCCAGCACATAGGCCAGGTTCTCTATCGCCCGCGCCCGCAGCAGCACCTCCCAGTGCGCCTGGCCCGTGGTGTAGGTGAAGGCACTTGGCACCAGCAGCAGGTCGGCCCCCTGTGCGCTGAGTGCGCGGTACAGCTCGGGAAAGCGAAGGTCATAGCAGACACTCAGGCCCAGGCGCCAGCTCACGCCATTTCTGGCCTGTATGTCGCAGACCACGGGCTGGCTGCCCGCCTGCACCACGGCAGCCTCGGTATAGCTCTCGCGCCCGTTGTCGAACTGAAAGAGGTGGATCTTGTCGTAGCGGGCCACGCATTCGCCCTCGGGCGAATAGACCAGACTGGTGTTGAGCACATGGCTGTCGTCAGCGGCCTGCAGCGGCAGCGTGCCGGCCACCACCCACAGCTGCAGCTGCCTAGCCGCCCCGGCCATGAAGTCCTGGATCGGCCCCTGGCCAAAAACCTCCCGGTAGGCCAGCTTGTCGGTGTCCCTGGCTCCCATGGCACAAAAATACTCGGGCAGCACCACCAGCTCCGCGCCCAGGGCCGCGGCCTGCTGCATCAGGCTGCGCGCCTGTGCCAGATTGGCGGCGACATCCTGACCCGAGACCATTTGTAGAGCGGCAATCTTCATGGTTTCTCCTCTGAGCTTGGAGCGGCAGCGGGCTGCTTGCCGGCATCGTCGGCTCCGGCTTTGGGCACGCTGCGCCTGGGCAGCTCGGTCACCTGCGGGTCTTCCCAGCTGCCGTGGATATGGAACTCCTTGGTCGTGGCCGCAATCAGCGGGCCACGCAGAATCATCTGTGCCAGAAAGCTGCTCAGCCCCACCACGGGATTGATGGCCGTCGCAACCAGGGAGGCGGACAGGGCGTTGATCTCCGGCACCACCACCACATGCAGGTCCTGGGTTTCCTTGTCGATATCGGCAGAGCCCTCCATCAGCACGGCCGCGTTCACGCCCTTCATTTGCATGTTATTCGTCTTGGCAATGCCGCGCTCTATGGTGACATCGCCTCGCATGAAGTCGAAAGAGAAGCCGTTACGGAACACGTCGCGGAAGTCCAGCGTCAGCCGCCTGGGCAGGGACTGCAGGCTGAGCACGCCCAGCAGCTTGGCCAGTCCCGGATCTGCCTTGAGGAACTGGCCTTTTTGCACCTCCAGATGCACGGCGCCGGACATGGTCTTGAACTCCGGCGTCACGGGCGCTCCTGTCCAGCTGATTTCACCCTGCAGCTGACCCTGTCCATTGGCAACCACGCCAGGCATGTCAAAGCGATTGAGCAGCTTGCCCACATCGCGCAGATTGAGCTGGAACTGCAGCTGGGTCTGCCCCGGGTGCTTTTTGTCACTGGAGCGCAGCCCCCAGGAGCCCTGGGCCGTCAACGTCGCCTCGGGCGTGCTGATATTGAAGCGCGACAGCTGCCATTCGCGCTGCCCCGCGCCGACGGACAGCCCGTGATTGCGCGCCACCACATCCAGCTTGCCCAGTGAACGCTTGCCCAGCTGGAAGTCGTCCACACTGACCTGCAAGGCCGGTAACTCACGCACATTGCCGGTCTGTTCCGCAGCAGCATCCAGCCCTTCGTCCGGGCCGTCGGGAATGCTCAGACGCGAGAGCTTGGCGATGACCAGGCCGCCCGGCTCCTGCGCGGAGGGCTCGCGATACTCCACACGCCCTGCCAGCTCGCGTGACTGGATCTGGTTGGTCCAGACCTTGCTGGCGTGGCTGAGCTGCAGGGACACATCATGCAGCGAACGGCCATGGAGCTTCACCTCGCGCGCCTTGAGCGCCAGCTGCTGCGGCACAAACTGGCGCCAGCTCTCTTCCTCGGCACCTGGTCCATCGGCAGCGCCCCCTGCGCCATCGGGCCACAAACGACTCCAGGCATCCAGATCAAGCACCGGCAATTGCACCCTGGCCTGCAGGCCGGCAGGCGGCAATGCGGTTTCCGCCTTGCCCGACTCCACCAGCTCCAGGCTGCCGCGTGTGATGCGAGCCTGAGCCCCGCTGATATCGCGCTCCAGCAAAGCTGCGGCCTGATTGCCCCATTGCACGCTGAACTGATCGGTCAGCGGCTTGGCCACGGCTGGCACTGTGCGGTTGACACGCAAGGCCAGGGAGCTGTCGGCCGCCTTGCCCAAAGGAGCTGGCAACATGACCGCCATGCCCTGCAGATCGGACTGCAGACTGATTTCCGGCACGCTGTGCAGCACCTTGATCTGCAAGCCATAACGTGCCTGGCCTTGCAGATGCTTGCCCAGAGCCACCAGTTCGCTCATCTCCTTGGCGTCACGCAGGCCCTGGGCCGTGGCAATACCGTCCACGCGCACGTGCACCGGAGCCGTGGCGGCGTCGGCGGCAGGCTTCATGCCGCCCTCGATGCGCACATCACCGCCCAGCGCTCTGGCCTGCACGCCCGAGAGCTGAAAGCCGGTCTCCGAAAACTGCACATTGCCGCGCAGTTGGCTGAGTGTGGGCACCTCGGGCATCAGCTGCAGCGTATTGCCCGCCAGCGCCACTTCACCCTGTACCTTGCTGCGCTCCATATGCATGGTGGGCAGATGCAGCCTGAGGCTGAGCTTGGCATTGCCCGTGGCCTTGCTGCCATCCAGAGCATGGGCAGTCAGCGCAGACAGAGCCGAGCCTTGGACCAGGTTCAGCATATCGCCCAGGGCTCCATGAGCCTTGGCGTTGACCTCCACCTCGGTCAGGTTCCAGTCGGCCACTCCGGCCTGCGCTTCATCAACCACGATGGCGGTATGCCCCAGAAAGCCCTTGGCCTTGCGCACCTGCATGGAGTTGCGGTCGAACACCAGCTCGCCCGACAGCTTGGTCAGCGGCGGCCAGGGCTTTTCGCCGGGGCCCAGCAGATAGCCGGGCACAAACTGGTAGTTCACATCATGCACCTGGGCACTGATGTGGAATTCGCCCTTGCCCGGTTTTTCAAACGGCACATGCTCGAGCTCGCCCTTGACGCGGAAGTTCACTGCACTGGCCTGACCCGTGGTGATGGCCTCGCGCACATAGCGCAGCGCATCGCTGCCCAGATCCTGGGGCAGATAGCGATAAATCCGTTCACCCTTGGCGCGGCTGAGCTGCCCTTGCAGATCCAGCAGTCCCGGAAAGCGCGGCTGCTCCTTGGTCCCTGCACCGGACTGCCAGCTGGCCTGGGCCTGGCCGGCCGTGTCCTCATTGGCGAAACGCAGCCGAGGCACCTGCACCTTGATGGTCTGGCCCTTGTCCAGCAGCTGCCAGCGCACCAGGCTGTCGAACTGGTCGAACGGGATGTCGGAGTCTTCAAACACTCCGGGGAAGCTCAGCATGGCCTGATTGGCGGCCGGCGTCTTGGTCAGCGTTGCCTCGCCGCTGTCCTGATCCAGGGTGAACTTGCCACTCAGCCCCCGCACGCCGGGAATACCTATGCTGTGCGGACCCTCCTCCGAAGCCTGGGAGCGCAGTCCCAGCTGCTCGAACCGGCCCGAAGCCTTGTACTGCGCCAGCTGCTGCAGAGGTCCGCGCCATGACAGCTTGAGATCACTCAGCTGTCCTGCCGGCGCAAGCGCTTTGAGCTGGGTCTGCACGGACTGCGGCAGGGGCAGACGCTGCAGCATCTGCGCCGCAATGGCCAGGTCGATGCAATCGGCCTGAACCTCGCCATGCTCGCCCTGACTGCCCTGCTCGGAAGCGCCGGTCGGCACATAGCGCAGGCTGAAATCGCCTCTGGGCCAGTTCAACCCGTCATCGGCCGTGAACTGCAATCCCTGGACGGAAAACTGGTAACCGTTCTGATTCTTGGCCCGCAGGCGCCCCCGCAAGGCCTGCAGGGCCAGGGGCTCGGGTCTGTCCCGCCATTGAAGTTGCAACGCCTGTACCGCGACATCGGCCACCCCGCCCACGGGCTGGCCGTGCTCCACATCCAGCCAGGCCCTGACCGAGCCCTTGCCCTGCTGCAGTTTCCAGTCCTGCGGGCCCAGATACTGGCCCAGATGCGACAGGTCGATATGCGTGAAGTCCAGATAGGCCTGTCCGCTCCAGCGCTCCAGACGCCCCTCATGCACCGACAGCAAAGGCTCCTTGAAGTTGCCCATGACCGTAAAGCGCTGGCCCCAGCCCTCTGGCGGCGTGGCATCCAGCCGCAGGGAGTGGTGCCAGCGCTTGTTGCGCAGCACCAGATCCACATCCTGCAGTTGCAAGGGCGCAGCATTGCGCAGCTCGTCCACCCACTGCAGCTTGCCGCTGCGGATGGCGATTTCGGGCTGTGAGAAGATCCAGTCGGAGTCGGTTCCCTGCCCCGGATCGGATGACACGGCAATACCGGCCACAAAGATCTGGCCGTCGGCATCGCGGCGCACCGTCAGATCCGGTCCTTCCAGATATATCTGCTCGACGCCCAGGGTCATCAGCGAATGGGCAGAGACCGCCACCACCACCTTGGGCAGCAGCAAGGCCTCACTCTTGTTCGCAGGGTCATGCAGGACTACGTCGCCCAGCTCGAAAGTCGGCACCAGACCCGAGCGGTAAGCATTCAGCCGACCAATGGAAACCGGTACACCCAGGCTGCGTGAGGCCAGGGATTCCAGCTCGGGGCGCCACTGTTCGATTCGCGGCACAATCCAGAAATGGAGCACCCCCCACACGGTGGCCAGCAGCAGCCACAGGCTAAGGACCAGTCCCAGAGACCACCGTGCCAAGCTGGCCAGCCTATGAATTTGGCGAGTTGGGAGTGGTTTCGGTTCGATCATCGGTGGCCTAGCAATGGCAGGAATTATGACCGGCGCCCCGCGCGCGTTTCGGTAACCACACGTTGCCGGGCTGATTACCTGCCTGCCTGACATCATTTTTCACGGTCCGCATGCAGTCCCCAGAGCAAGCAATGGCAGAAAACGCCCTCAATGTTCCTTCCCCGGCCCAGTACTCGCGCTTTGTGCAGCGTCTTCACCGCCGTTACGAGAACTGGTTTGACGCCTTGCCGCCGGGAGCCCCCGACCGGGCCCTGATGGAGCAGGCCCTGGGCACGCTGCAGTCGCGCGGCCTGGATCTTTCCGCGGCGCTGCGCGTGCTGCGCCAGCTGGTGATGGAGCGCATCATCGTGTTGGACTGCGAACAGCAGGCACCTCTCGCCGTGGTGACCAAGGCCGTCACCGAGCTGGCCGAGCTGGCCCTGGATCGCGCCTGCACCCAGGTGCGCGCCGAACTCGACACCCGGCATGGTGCACCTCAAGGACCCGCCGGCCAGGAAGTCCAGTTCTGGGTCATAGGCATGGGCAAGCTAGGTGCCCGCGAGCTCAATGTCTCCAGCGACATCGACCTGATCTACGTCTACGAACATGACGGCGACACCCGGGGCAAGGCCGACGGCCGCGGCGTGATCTCCAACCACGAGTACTTCGGCCGCGCCGTCAAGGGCATCTTCAGCCTGATCGGCGACACCACCGAGCACGGCTTTGTCTTTCGCGTCGACCTGGCCCTGCGGCCCAACGGCAATTCCGGCGCCCCCGCCGTCTCGCTGTCCTCGCTGGAGGAGTATCTGCAGATTCACGGCCGGGAGTGGGAACGCTTTGCCTGGCTCAAGAGCCGCATCGTGGCGCCGCTGGCCGATATCCAGACCCCCAACGTCCAGGCCCTGCGCGGCGTGGTGCTTCCCTTTGTGTTCCGCCGCTACCTGGACTATGCGGTGTTCGACTCGCTGCGCAGCCTGCACCGCCAGATCCGCGACCACGCCTCCAAGCGCAGTGCGGGCCATCCCGAGCGCGCCAACGACGTCAAGCTCTCGCGCGGCGGCATTCGCGAGATCGAATTCATCGTGCAGCTGCTGCAGGTGGTGCGCGGCGGCCAGTTCCCCGAGCTGCGCCGCCGACCCACGCTGGAAGCCCTGCAGCGCCTGGTGCAGGCCAATCTGATGAGCGCCGAGATTGCCGATGCGCTGAGCCGTGCCTATATCTTCTTGCGCCAGGTGGAGCACCGCATCCAGTATCTGGACGATCAGCAGACCCATGTGCTGCCCACACGCGACGATGATCTGCTGTGGATTGCCCGCACACTGGGCTATGCCGATGCCTGCGGCTTTCTGCACCAGCTGGACGAGCACCGCGAACTGGTGGCACAGGAGTTCGACACCTTGCTCGGCGGCGACTCCCAGCAATGCAGCAACGGCCACTGCAATGCCGCCAAGGCCGCGGCAGGCGGACCGCCCACGCCCAGAGACATCGAAGACCTGATCGAGGCCCTGCCTCCCTCGCTGGCCGGGCAGGTCGCCGACTGGCGCAGCAATACCCGCATCAACGGCCTGCGCGACGAGGCGCGGGCTCGTTTGTTCAGGCTGGTGGAGCGCACCTCGCAATGGGTGGAAAGCGGCCAGTCCAGCGAAGAAGCTGCCAAACGCTTTCTGCAGTGGCTGGAACCCCTGCTGCGCCGCGAAAGCTACCTCGCCTTGCTGCTGGAACGCCCGGCAGTTCACGAGAGATTGCTACATCTTTTGGGAGCTGCACGCTGGCCTGCACGGTACCTGCAGCAACACCCCGGGGTGATCGATGAGCTGGCCAGCGATGCCATCCTCAAGGAGCGTTTTGTTGCAGCAGACTTCGAGCACGAGCTGGCCATGCGCCTGGCCGCCCTGCAGTCCACGGGCGAGGACGACGACGAGACCTTGCTCAATCTGCTGCGCCGTGCCCACCATGCCGAAGTCTTCCGCACGCTGGCTCGCGATATCGAAGGCCGCATTACCGTAGAGCAAGTGGCCGACGACCTCAGCGCCCTGGCCGACAGCGTGCTGCGCATCACGGCCCAATGGTGCTGGAGCCGGCTCAAGAGCCGCCATCGCGATACGCCACGTTTCGGCATCGTGGGCTACGGCAAGCTGGGCGGCAAGGAACTCGGCTACGGCAGCGATCTGGACATCGTCTTCGTCTTCGATGACGACGATGACCGCGCGCCCGAGGTTTACGCGGCCTATGTGCGCAAGCTCATCAACTGGCTGACCGTCAAGACCGGTGAAGGCGATCTGTTCGAGATCGACACCGCGCTGCGCCCCAACGGCAACTCGGGTCTGCTGGTGACCAGCTTCGAGTCCTATGCCAATTACCAGCAGCAGCGCGGCAGCAACACCGCCTGGACCTGGGAACACCAGGCCATGACGCGTGCCCGCTTTGTGCTGGGCAGCCGCGACTTTCCCTCTTCTGCCGGCGAACCTGCGACCGATCTGCACCTGCATCAGCGCTTTGATGCGGTGCGCGAAGCCGTCATCACCGCGCCGCGCGATGCCGCTGCTCTGCGCAGCGAGATTGAAACCATGCGTGAGCGGGTGCGTGGCGCCCACCCGGTACGCGGCGGCCTTTTTGACGTCAAACACAGTCCCGGCGGCATGGTGGATGTGGAATTTGCCGTGCAGTATCTGGTGCTGGCCGAATCCGGCGCGCACCGCGAGCTGATCGCCAATGTGGGCAATATCGCCTTGCTGCAGCGCGCCGAAGACGCGGGCCTGCTGCCCAAGGCTGTGGGCTATGAAGCAGCCAAGGCCTACCGCGAGCTGCGTCGCCTGCAACACGTGGCAAGACTGGATGAGCGCTCCGGACAGCTTGAACCGGAGCAGGCCCAAGCCCAGCGTGAAGCGGTACTCAAGCTCTGGACTGCGGTGTTTGGGCCTGTCGCCTCAACGCAAAGCAGCTAGCTGCTTCAAGGGATCGGAGATTGGTGAGCGCCTGCTTTTTGAGGCACTGGCAGCATCCATCAAGATTTGCCTACAGGCATTGCCAAACTGTTACAAAAATGAAACCCACGGGGGCTGGAACTTCTGCAACAGTGTCTTATCTGATAGTCAAGTGCAATGAACTGACAGGTCTGCATTCACCAATTTCCAGTTGCGAAGCCCTTGGGTACGCCCATTGAACAATCCCCGGAGCGCTTCTCCTCCCTCCCTCTCTTAATTCGTTTCGGGATGCTTCGCAGCTTTTTTATGCCCCAAAAAAGGCCACTTTCGAGTGGCCTTTTCTTTGACGACATGCTGCCACTCAGTGGGGCACGGTGTTCACAAAGCTGAGGCGTGCCGCCAGCTTGGCCAGCAAGGCGGCCAGATTCGGATGCTCGGCGCGCCAGTCCATCTCGGGAAAGCGGAAATCCAGCCAGGCCAGGGCACAGCCGACGCTGATATCGGCCAGCGTCAGATGAGTGCCTCCGCAGCAAAACGGCTTCTCGCCCAGGCCCTGAGACATGACCTTGAGCGCGGCCTGGACCTTGCCCATCTGGCGGTTCATCCAGGCCTGGCTGCGCTGCTCTGCACTGCGGCCGGGCCAGGTGGCCTCCAGCCGCACCAGAACGGCAGCGTCCAGCATGCCGTCAGCCAGTGCCTCCCAGGTCTTGACCTCGGCGCGCTCGCGGCCCGTGCCCGGAATCAGCTTGCCAACCGGCGAAAGTGTGTCCAGATATTCGACGATGACACGCGAATCGAACATGGCCTCCGTTCCGTCCATCACCAGGCGCGGCACCTTGCCCAGAGGATTGCCCGTACCCGGCGCAAGCGCTTCCTCCCAGGGGTTCTCTTCGACGAATTGATAGTCCAGCTTCTTTTCAGCCAGCACGACGCGGACTTTGCGCACAAAGGGGCTGGTGGTGGAGCCTATTAGTTTCATAGCAGCGGTTCCATGACACGAGTCACCGGCGACGGGCCGGTGCGATGATTCTATGCGCTGGCATGGCGGCACGGCTGCCGCCGCAAAGGGCCGGCATGCGTGCCAGTCACGGCCGCCGAGCAACCCAGCACGGCGTGCGACTGATACAGCGCACCTACAATTGCGCCACCATGAACCTGTCCTCCCTCACCGCCATCTCTCCCTTGGACGGCCGCTACGCCGCCAAGCTGTCCGCACTGCGCCCCATCATGAGCGAATACGGCTATATGCACCGCCGTGTTCAGGTCGAGGTGACCTGGTTCATCGCCCTGTCCGATGCCGGCTTTGCCGAATTCCCCGCGCTGTCGGCTGAATCACGCGACTATCTGCACGCGCTGGTCGCCAACTTCTCCGAAGCCGATGCCGACGCCATCAAGGCCATCGAAAAGACCACCAACCACGACGTGAAGGCCGTGGAGTACTGGATCAAGTCCAAGTTCGACGGTCGCGCCGAGCTGCAAAAGGCTGCCGAGTTCGTGCACTTTGCCTGCACCAGCGAAGACATCAACAACACCAGCCACGCGCTGCAGATCCGTGTCGGCCGCGACACCGTGCTGCTGCCCGCCATCAACGGCATCATCACCAAGCTGCGCGAGATGGCCCACCTCTATGCCGAAGTGCCCATGCTCAGCCGCACCCACGGCCAGACTGCCTCCCCCACCACCGTGGGCAAGGAACTGGCCAATGTGGTCGTACGCCTGCAAAAGGCCGCTGCCAACATCGCCGGCGTGAAGATCCTGGGCAAGATGAACGGCGCCGTGGGCAACTACAACGCCCACCTGTCGGCTTGGCCCGAGTTCGACTGGGAAGCCTTCAGCAAGAACGTGGTGGAATCCGCCGAGCCCAAGGGCCTGGGCATCAGCTTCCAGCCCTACTCCATCCAGATCGAGCCCCATGACTACATGGCCGAGCTGTTCGATGCCATGGCTCGCACCAACACCATCCTGATCGACCTGTCGCGCGACATCTGGGGCTATGTGTCCCTGGGCTTCTTCAAGCAGCGCCTGAAGGCCGGCGAGATCGGCTCGTCCACCATGCCCCACAAGGTCAACCCCATCGACTTCGAGAACTGCGAAGGCAATCTGGGCATGGCCAACGCCATGCTCAAGCATCTGGCCGAGAAGCTGCCCATCAGCCGCTGGCAGCGTGACCTGACCGACTCCACCGTGCTGCGCAACATCGGCGTCGCCTTCGGCTACACCACGCTGGCCTACGCTTCGCTGATGACCGGCCTGAACAAGCTGGAGCTCAACGAAGAGCGCCTGCAGGAAGACCTGAACCACGCCTGGGAAGTGCTGGCCGAGCCCATCCAGACCGTGATGCGCCGCTATGGCGTGCAGGGCGCCTACGAAAAGCTCAAGGAAGTCACGCGCGGCAAGACCGTGCTGGCCGAAGACCTGCACCGCCTGATCAACGGTCTGGAAATCCCCCAGGCCGACAAGGACCGTCTGCTGGCCATGACGCCTGCCTCCTACATCGGCAAGGCTGCCGAGCTGGCCAAGCGCGTTTAAGCAAAGCTCCCCCCCTGAGGCGCTTTGCGCCTTCCCCCTCTCTCGCTTTGCTGCGCAAGGCAGGAGGGGGACGACACCCTCGCTGCGGGGCGGCCCTTGCTCGGTGTCCCCCTGATTGCGCCGCGCCAGTTTCCAAGACTGTGCGCGTTGGGACTTGATCTAGCAGCCCAACACACACCAACAACAAGTTTTTATGGCCATCAAGTCCACCATCTTCAAAGCCAATCTGTCGATTGCCGACATCGACCACAACTACTACGCCGACCACAATCTGACGCTGGCGCGCCATCCCAGCGAAACCGATGACCGCATGATGGTGCGCCTGGTGGCCCTGGCGCTGAACGCCTGGAAGCTGCAGGACCTGTGCAATGGTGACGGCACGCTGGGCTTTGGCATCGGCTTGTCCGACCCTGATGATCCGGACGTGCACATCACCGACTACACCGGCCAGAAGCGCCTGTGGATCGAAGTCGGCCAGCCCGACGAAAAGCCCATCACCAAGGCCTGCAACAAGTCGGACCATATGCTGGTCTACCCCTTCAACCACGCCGCCCATGTCTGGTGGAAGGGTCTGGAAGGCAAGCTGACCCGCCAGAGCAAGCTGGAAGTGCATTACATCGACTCGGAAGTGGCCCAGCAACTGGGTGCGCTGGCCGAGCGCAGCATGCAACTGCAAGCCACGATTCAGGAAGGCCAGCTCACGCTGTCCAGCAATCTGGGCACGGTGTTTATCGAGCCCACGCGCTGGAAATAAGCTTCAGAAACTCTGGCCGCGCCGCTCCGCCGCGCGCTCCGCATAGCGGTTGAAGCGCCAGGAATCGCCCTCGACCGTGATGCGGCGCCATACGGCCCGCTTCTCGGCGGGCTCCATGGCAGTCCAGTGCTGCACCTCGTCGAAACTGCGGCCGCAGCCCTTGCATTTCTCGTCGCCCTGGCTGGTGGAACAGATGGCAATGCAAGGCGTATCGGGCATGGTGTCGAACCAGGCCAGCCAGGCAGCCATGGCATGTGACGGGAAACCCTCCACCGCCACCTCGGACTCGCAGGCATGAATCATCAGCGCATACACCTCGGCCAGCGCCTTGACCTCGGGTGCCAGCAGCACGCCGTCGGGCGATGGAGCGCGGCCTCGCCAGTAATTGATGGCAGCTTCGATGTCGGTGATGTGAATGGCAGTCATGGAGCAGGCATCATAAGCCGCAGCCATGAGGCCTGCGTCAGCAAGGTTGCTTCGTTTTTGGTAGCTGCCTGTGCTTTGTGCAAAGGCGCCGCAAGACGGCTGCTCAATATAAAACCTGTGAACTAGATGGGGTTTGAAACTTGAAATCCCATGCCTGCTGTGTTGAAATGCGCAGCTTCGAAGGGGAGTAGCTTATCAGGCGCATGCTTTGCGTCATGAGCGGATGGTCGTCAATACGAAGCGCAAGCTTCCGGCCATACGGTTTGCAGCCAGGCTGCAATCGAGCAAGACCTTTGATAGGCCGATGACGGTCAATCAAAGTGTCTGCCCCTGCACGATTCCTCGCGCGGGTTTGCGCTTCGACTTACGTCACCTTGGTCTTCACCCGCTGGCGTCAAGTGCCAAACCTATGCAGACTGCACCGGCGGCATTCCACAACGAGGAAAAATCACATGGATCTGGACTTTCTGACCCACACGCCCTTCTGGATTGCGCTGGGCCAAATCATCATCATCGACATCCTGCTCGGCGGCGACAACGCGGTCGTGATCGCACTGGCCTGCCGCAAGCTGCCACCCGAGCAGCGTCGCAAGGGCATCATCTACGGTACTGCCGGTGCCATCATCCTGCGCATCATCCTGATCGCCTTTGCCATGGTGCTGCTGCAGCTGCCGTTCCTGAAGGTCGTGGGTGCCATACTGCTGATCTGGATCGGTATCAAGCTGATTGCTCCCGATGACGAAGGTCACGACAACATCGAAGGCAGCGACAAGCTGTTTGCCGCCATCAAGACCATCATCGTCGCCGACCTGGTGATGTCCGTGGACAACGTGATTGCCATCGCCGGCGCAGCCCAGAGCTCGGGCGACCACCAGATGCTGCTGATCGTGCTGGGTCTGCTGATTTCCGTGCCCATCATCGTCTGGGGCTCGCAGCTGGTCATCAAGCTGATGGAGCGCTTCCCCATGATCATCGTGGCCGGCGGCATGCTGCTGGGCTGGATCGCGGGCGGCATGTTCGTGACCGACCCCGTGTTCGTGAACACCGACAAGTGGCTGTGGATGCCCAAGCTGGGCACGACCGATGCACAAGGTCTGGCCGAGATCTCCAAGACCCTGTACTGGGCAGCCCATATCGGCGGCGCATTGCTGGTTCTGGCTCTGGGCAAGTTCATTGCCAGCCGCCGCCCCGCGGTTGCAGCCCACTAAGTCTGGAAAACCCAGCAATTCGTGAAGGAATGCGGGAACTGACCGCAGCCTTCACGACTCACAATAGAAACAAGTCGGCACATTCCTACAGATGTGCCGCATTCTTCAACCTTCGTTCCCGTTAGGACGCACTTTGAACCCCATCATTGTTTACGTGGATGACGCCACATACGCCCAGCCTATGCTCGAGGCACTGGCGGGATCGAGCCAGGCGGCTTCCTCCCACTGGTTGCTGGTGGCCTGTGCTCCGCGCATGACCCACCGTGTGAGCAAATGGGTCAGCCATCGCGCTCGCGAGAACTGGCGCGGCAAATGGGCAGACAAGCTGTTTGCGGCGCTGATGCCCGTGATGGCGACGACAGGAGGCAAGGTCACCGCCGTGCTGGCCAAGGGCCCGCTGACCGAGCTGGTCGCCGAGTTGCAGCAGGAACATGGCGCAGCACAGATCATCGACGCCCGCCGCCCCAAGCAGGAGGTCGTGCAAGCCGCTCCCGTCAAGGCCAATGCCAAGACAGGCGCCACCGGCGGCCGCTGGAATCTGCCCGGCACCATGGCGGCAATTGCCGCCATGATGGGCTTTGTGATCGACGACTCGCTCTCGATTTAAGAGCTTCAAGCACTCTCTGAATAAGCCTTGCGCGGCCAAAACCTCGCAAGGCTTTTTTTTATGATGTGCCGCGATGAGCGCAGACACAGCCTGCTGCTATGCTGGTCAGCATGAAAATCCTCGTCAAATGGCTTCTTTGCGCGGCGGCTCTTCTCGCGGTCGCCTATGTCTACAGCGGCGTACAGGTACAGAGCTTCGGCTCGGCCATGATTGCGGCCCTGGTCATCGGCCTGCTCAACACCATCATTCGCCCCATCCTGGTGATACTGACGCTGCCCGTGACCATCATCACCGTGGGCCTGTTCCTGCTGGTGGTCAACGGCCTGATGTTCTGGATGGCCTCCGGCATCCTCGGCGGCTTCCATGTCACCGGCTTCTGGGCCGCCATGCTGGGTGCGCTGATCTACTCGGTGCTGGGCCTACTTATTGACCGCCTTGTCGCGCAGCTGTTCCCGGAGTAACTCGTCCACGGCACGCAAACGCGTGTCGATGATGGAAGCCTCGAAGTAATCGGCACTGGCGCCGGCCTTGCGGGCCAGATCCTGCGCGGCCTTGAAGCGATCCACCGCTGCCGCGTAGTCATAGTGCGCCACCTGGGCCTCTGCTTCGGCCCGCAGGGCGCGCATCTCCTGGCCCTGGCTGCGCCACACGCGCGCCAGCGTCTGCCAGGCCGAGCCATCGCGGGGATGATCCGTCACCCAGGTCTGCAGGGGGCTGGCCATGGATCCAGCCTGGTTGAGCCTGAGCAGGATTTCCGTCTTGAGCAAGAGTTGCGGCCTGCGTGGTGCGACCTGCTCCACCACGTCAATCGTGGCCAGGCTTGGCCCGGCCTCGCGCGGCCCGGCCAGATTGCCGCTGGCCGTGACCCTGGGCGCCGCCTGGGGGGCATTGCCGGACTGCGGCGGCAAAGCCGCCAAGGCCGCCTGCGGGTTGTCTGCCTTGAATTCAAGCTCGGCATTCAGCCATCTGGCTTGAATATTCGCTGGTGCGTTGCCCGCCGTCGCCGCGAGCAGCCGCTGCGCCATCTCGCGCGCCAGCGGCCAGTCGCGCAGATACATGGCACTGAGCGTCGCGGCATAGAGCTGAGCAACCTGCTCGAACTGGCTCAGGCTGGAAAAACTGCCGGAACGCGGCAGCCTGGCCCACTGGCGGCGCACCTCGACACCGGGGTTGGAGATCACACGGGCGCGGGCCGACATCATCACATGCTCCAGCGTCGGCACGGGGTCGGCCGCGCGCTTGCCGGGCGGAATGCGCGAATCCATGTCCGCGATACGCTGCGTGGTCAGCGGGTGGCTGCGCAGATAGGGCCAGCTGCCGTTGTCATTGAGCCGGCTGGCCTGCTGCAGCTTGCCGAACATGCTCACAAAACCCTGGGGAGCAAAGCCCGCGGGAGACATCAGGCTGTAACCCATGCGGTCCGCCTCGCTCTCCATGGCGCGCGAGAAATTCAGCTGGTTTTGCATCACCGCCGCCGGACCGCCCATCATGATGGCCATGGCCGCATCGGGGCTGCGCGTGGCCGCCAGGGCACCCAGCAGCATGGAAGCCAGCATCAGCGGCGTCTGCTTGCCTTGCTGCGCCATCATGCGGGCAATGTGGCGCTGGGTGATGTGGCTGGTTTCATGGGCAATGACCGATGCCAGCTCATCGCCGCTGCTGACCACGCCGATCAGGCCCAGATAGACGCCCATATAGCCGCCGGGCAGTGCAAACGCGTTGACCTGGCGGTCCTTGCCCAGGAGCAGTGTCCAGGCAAAGCGCTCCTCCAGTTCGGGCGACAGCTCGCCATTCTTGCGCGCCGCATCCTGCAGATGCAGCCAGATGCCTTCCACATATTCCTGCAGCACCGGGTCATCCAGATAGTCCGGATCGCGGTACAGCTCGCGGGCGATGGAATCGCCCAGACGCCGCTCCTCGCCCGTGGTCAGCGACGATGCGCCGTCGCCCAGGGTCGGCAAACCCGCCGCCTGCGCAGAGGAAGCCAAGGGGGATACGGCCTGAATAGCTATCAAAACAGAAGCTGTCAGCGCTTTTAGAATATGAACTGTACGCAGTTTTGGCATCAAAAATGGCATGGCAATCACAGCATTGCCAGCATATGGATCTTCCATATGCCGACCGTTCAACACCCCACTATGATGCCTTGATTGATGAAGACGGCGACATGCCCGCCTGGGATGCCCAGGTAAAGCCGCCAGTCCATCCCCGCTCAACCTTGATGGGCGCCAGAACCGAAATCATCTGCCGCCGGAAAGAACCGCCATGTCCTCTCTTACCCACTTCGACGCCCAGGGCCAGGCCCATATGGTGGACGTCGGTGCCAAACCCAGCACCCATCGCATCGCCGTCGCCGAAGGCCGCATCACCATGAAGCCCGAGACCCTGGCCATTGTGCAGGCCGGTACAGCGAAAAAAGGCGACGTGCTGGGCGTGGCCCGCATCGCAGCCATCATGGCGGCCAAAAAGACCAGCGACCTCATCCCCCTCTGCCACCCCCTGGCCCTGACCCGTGTCGCCGTGGAGTTCGAGCTGCAACCGGAAACCAGCTCCATTCTCTGCACCGCCACTGTTGAGCTAAAAGGCCAGACCGGCGTGGAAATGGAAGCCCTGACCGCCGTGCAGATCGGCTTGCTGACTATCTACGATATGTGCAAGGCGGTGGACAAGGGGATGGTGATGGGGGGCATCAGGGTGCTGGAGAAGCGGGGGGGGAAGTCGGGGAACTGGATAGTCTGAGATTAGCTTTAAAAAAGCGCCAACCGTAAATTTTTCGAAATTAAATTAACTACTCTTTAATTTGGCCAGTGAATTTTATTGATATTTAGTCGCTTCATATAATAGAAGCACAAGAAATCCACATAAATAAACTTATCTAAAAAAGAGAATTTCCCAATCAAAAATAGGAATACTATGCAAATCAAAAAAGCCTCATCTAAAATGAGGCTTTTTACTAGTTTTCAGTGTCTATTAAGACGATGCAGCCTTGAAATCTTCGCCGCCAGGAATAGTACCAACGGAGCAGCTACCAGGCAACAACTTCTTCAATTCAGCCTTTGCAGTCGTTGATGCCATGCACTTCATGCCACCAATCTGCTGACCTGTAAGACCACCCTTATCTGCTCCCGCCAAGTCTGCAGTTGCAATGTTGGTTCCATCCTTTTTCAAAGGTACAAAGTACAGATACTCACCGTCAGGAATACCAAGTTCTTTGTTAGCCGTGTCTTTGAGAGCCAAGCGAGCCGCACCAATATCATTCGTCGCGATTTCAAGCACGTACTTTCCAGCCACAGGCTTGCTGTTGGCAGCAGGAATTTCGCAACCCCAGCCACCAGGGCCAGGGTTTGTGGCAGATAGTGCGTCCATGGAGGTCTGATATTTAGCAGAGACATCAGAGCGGCAGGCCGAACCTTGCAGCACCACCTCAGCAAAGCGCGACTTAGCCATATAACTTTGATAAGCAGGCAGGGCTACGGCAGCCAGAATACCGATGATCGCCACAACGATCATCAGTTCGATCAGGGTGAAACCCTTTTGAATGGAACGCTTCACTTCAAACTCCCTAGTTGGATGAGACACGGGGTACAGAGCAAGCTTCATGCCAACAATTTGGCAAAGGCAGGTCTCATCCAAAATGACACGTTTGGCAGCATTCAAGAGAGTTTTAGTAACAAATTTGACGTGTCCGTCACAGGTTATGACAAATTTGTCAGCGACTTGGTGTGAGTCAAGTCGATGCTTACTCCACGACAAAGCGCATGGTGCTGCCCGCCAGGTCCACCGTATCGCCATTGAGCAGCGGCACAGACAGAGGACCCACCACCTGACCATTGAGCTTGAGGTCTTCGCTTGCTCCCTCCAGTTGGGTGAGCACAAAGCCATGGGGCTTCTGGGTGATGGAGGCGATGGCTACACCGGGCTTGCCCAGGGTGGTGACGACCTTGAAGAGAGGTATTTCCCTGCCGGCCAGGCTGCCGGTGAGCATGCGAATCACGGCGTGGCGCTCAGGCAGTGCGGCGAGCGAGCCCTGGATGGTGGAGCTGAAGCTGGAGATTTCACCAAACCCGGAGGGGCTGGCGACTTTGGCATAACCGCTGTCTACCTCTTCGGAAATATGCGCTAACGCCTTTTTGCTGCTCTGGGCAGACGACGGGGCATTCGAGTCAGCAATCACGGTATCGAGAAAGCGGATCTTGTAGCGGCCAATGTCCAGCAGGTCGCCGTTGAGCAGGTCCTGCTTCTGGATGGCGCGACCGTTGACATAGGTGCCGTTGGTGCTGCGCAGGTCTTCAATGCTGACCTTGCCGCCAGAGATGGTGAGCACGGCATGCTCGCCGCTGACCGCCAGATTCTCGATCACGATGTCGTTGTAAGGACGACGACCCAAAGTCGTGCGCTCCTTGGTGAGCTGTACTTCCTTGATGACTGCGCCGTCGATTGAG
The DNA here is from genome assembly GCF_040187805.1 of Comamonas sp. wu1-DMT. Taxonomy (NCBI): domain Bacteria; kingdom Pseudomonadati; phylum Pseudomonadota; class Betaproteobacteria; order Burkholderiales; family Comamonadaceae; genus Comamonas; species Comamonas sp. wu1-DMT. Next base: position 7,857 of record NZ_JBANEM010000009.1, on the reverse strand, counting down.
ATGACCAAAGTCGGCATGCTCGAAGCTCCTGAGGAAACGCCAAGTCCTGCTTGGCTGCACTGGCTAGGACCACTCCCACTTGAGTGTGTGATTCAGCGCTCAATCATCAATCGTAACTGGATGAAACGCGCTTGCATGCTGCATCTTATTTCACTAATTCGATGAAGCCAGCTATTCGATTGAAATTTTCAACCTTGCTGTCATTCGTCTGCAGCATCTTTGGAATCGCACCCGCAATCTATCAAGTCGCCATATAAGAAAAGCCCGCGCTCGTTGAAAGCGCGGGCTTTTTTGCAAATCTTTGCAAAGTGGCGACAGCCACCTATCCGTGATTTAGAACGGCAGAGGTCACCTTTTATGTAAACATCTCTCTGAGAACTAGTCAGAAGGCCACTTTTCCGAAATTTTACACTAACCAACGTAAACAATTAAGCCATTTTTAGTAGGTTGTTTACATTGTGTGAGTAGGTGCCCCGCGCAGGATGTTCCAACGCTAGTCAAGTGACGAAATTGCACCATGCGCAGCAGGGCAGCCAACAACTGAACAGCATCAGCAAGCTAGTCCAGTACTTCTACCAACCAGCCTTGAAGTTGAAGAACGCTCACGCATACTTCCTCGCTGAAGCTAGGGTCTACAGCTAGTCCGGGAGTGGGGGAAATGACCGTTGAGTGACCGTCTTGCGTTGTGGACTGAACGGCAATTCATCTGGTCCGTGTGTCATCACCAGCAGCAATGGGACATGCCCTACCGGCAAGCTGTCCAGAGCGTCTTGCGACCTATCATCAGGGGGAGCACCATACCCATCGTTATCTTCTCTCGCAGCTTCAGAGCTAATGCTGGCCAGAAGCGCATTGGTTAACGTGAAGCCCAAGGTTGGCGATTGTTCGACTGCAGCAGCCACAAACTCGTCCAGTTCTTCCGAAGCAGCATGAAAGAGCCCAGGAACAGCTGCGAAGAAACGCAGATTGCGGCCGCGAAGACTCGAAGTGATGCCTTGATTCGCTAGCTTGTAAACATAGTCCCGGTTCGCGGAAAACGCCAGCATTTGATTGACAAAAAGAGACCAGTGGTCGGAGGTTGGAGAGATTACCCCGGGCTGAAAATGCCTGCCACTGTTGCCAAAAAGAAAGTCACAAAGCGTGTCTGCAAAATCGGTCCTGCAACTGACGCCAACTTTCGCTGAACTTGGCAGGGGAGGACAGCCTCCGGTAGACCAGGTGGAAGCATTGGGATAGTTTTTTCTCACGAACCTGACGTCAGGCCCAGCTATGGTGGTTGCCATCCATTGAGGCGTCGTCAGTGGAGTTTGATAAGCGTGCCCCTTAAATACTGTCAAATATTGCGCCCCATCTGATGCTGGTTGAGTACTTGCACTGGGGTTTTGAAAGTTCCAGAAGGGCGTAGATGCATCAGGTTGCTTTGCGAGGCGTGTTTGCCCCGTGAACTCGGGCCATGATTGATAGAGTTCGAACTGAATTGCCTCTGTGCCTTTCGCAAGGGAGCCGGTACGTGGAGTCCTTGCTCTTTTCGCCTGAAAGAGGATTGCACGACCATTGATTGGTTGGCCTGTGGTCGTCGAAAAATGTTGATGCACAAGCATCAGGTCTCCAATTTCGACGGACTGCGTTTTACCTTTCGGCAATACCTTTGGTGTTTGATGAGTGAATATTCCTCGGACTAATACTTTAGTTGACGAAGAGACATGGTTCCGGAGTATGTTTCGCAGTCCTCGATAGGTGTCCCTGCTCAGGAAAGCACTCACTAGCGCCGGCTCATCAGGCACGGCTGGATGTGCTTTCCTCCATGCATCTCCATGGCACAAATTCACGTATGCGCGGATTTCGTCTTGTAGAGCCATTTGCAGATAAATTTCCGAAAAAATCCACTAAAGCGGAACTCTAGTGAGAAGGGGTCAAATATATGAATCGAACCAGCGTTATAGCTGCAAAGGGATTTCTTTAGGGTAGTCGCGAGAGGGTTAAAGGGTTACAAGCACATCGGTCTGGAGGACGACCGGAAGACGATAGTGCTGAATCCTTGAAGGTTGTTTATAGAAGCCGGGCCTGCCCAAAGCGCTTTCCATTTCGACTCTCAGATTTTTCTTGCGAGCTAGATGCGCTAATGGCGAGGTGTCAGGCTAAGGTCATCGAGAGCCGCCTAAACTGAATCTCCAACAACGATTCTGGAGGGGGTCATGGTTCGTATCCGGCAAGTTGAAATCAAGCACTTTCGGTCCATTCGTTCTCTGAGTTGGTATCCCCAGCCTGGTTTGAACTGTTTAGTGGGTCCTGGTGACAGTGGCAAGTCGACCATCCTTGATGCTATTGACCTGTGTTTGGGGGCACGCCGGACGGTCTCCTTCGCGGACACGGACTTCTACGGTCTCGATGTCAGCCAGCCCATCGTCATTTCTCTAACACTAGGCGACCTTCCTGACCGCCTCAAGAATCTGGACTACTACGGAGATTGCCTTCGCGGGTATGACGACAAAATTCTGGGGGTTGTGTTGGACGAGCCCTGCAAGGACTGCGAAACCGTTATTACAGTGCGTCTAACGGTCTCGTCGGACCTTGAGCCGGTCTGGAGCTTGTATTCAGAGCGTGTGGAGCACTTGGACCCGCCCAAATCGTTGCAGTGGAGGGACCGAGTCGAGTTAGCGCCGTCCCGTCTTGGCCAACACTCCACATCGAACCTCTCTTGGACGAGGGGTTCTGTGCTGAATCGGTTGGGAGAGGAAAGAGCGACGGTAGGCCCGGCTTTGGTGCATGCGGCACGAGAAGCGCGGGCGACATTTGGTGCTCAAGCGGGGCCACAGTTGGCTAAAACGTTGGAGGCGGTCACCCGAACTGCAAAAGACTTGGGAATCCCTGTTGGCGCATCAGCAACAGCGCTCTTGGACGCTCATTCAGCCTCTTTTGGGGATGGAGCAGTTTCCTTGCATTCTGACAATGGCATTCCGTTGCGGAGCATGGGGACTGGGTCGACTCGGCTGCTGATAGCGGGACTTCACCGGGCCACGGCTAACTCAGCGGGGATAGTGTTGATTGATGAGGTCGAGCATGGACTTGAGCCGCATCGAATCAACCGATTGCTGGATTCGCTGGGAGCGAAGGATAAGGAAGAGCCGCTGCAGGTGTTCATGACAAGTCATTCTCCCGTTGTACTAAGAGAGTTGTCGGGGTCTCAATTGAGCATTGTTCGCTCAAGTGCGGCCGGACACACAGTGAGGGCCCTGGGGAGTGGAGACGATGTACAAGCTGCGCTTCGCATGTTCCCAGAAGCGTTTCTGGCGAAAGCTGTGTTGGTCTGTGAGGGGGCAAGCGAGATAGGGCTTATCAGGGGATTGGACCAGTACTGGACCAAGCAAGGATTTCCGTCGCTTCAAGCTGCTGGAGTTTCATACATTGATGTTGGCGGCGGAGATGCGGACCGTGCCTTCAAGCGAGCGAATGCTTTTTTAGGCCTTGGGTACAAGGTTGCGGTGGTACAGGACAACGACAAGCCGCCGACGGAATTGGCGGTACAAGGGTTCCTGAGTCAGGGAGGGGCGTTGTTTTCCTGGCGCGATGGTCTGGCTCTGGAGGATGAGCTGTTTTTGAGCTTACCGGCGACTGAGGTTACGGCCCTAATTGCACGAGCACAAGAGCTGACGGAGGATGGACGGGTCAATGACCATTTAGGAACCAAGTCGAACGGGCGGGTGAAGCTAGCAGACGTATTGGCGGAAGGGGCCAGTGGAGAGTACTCGCTGGAGACCAGGAGACTGCTTGGACTGTCGTCCCGCATCCGAAACGCTGGATGGTTCAAGTCCATCACGAAGATGTCTGGAGTAGCGCACGACATTGTTGGGCCGAGTTTGAAAGGGGTTGCCCCGGAGTTCAGGGAGTTGGTCTTGGGTCCAATTAGGTGGGCACGCTCCAATGCTTAATTTAGACCTATTTAGAGATGCTAGGTCGTCGGTCATGGCTCCAGCTGGCTGTGGCAAAACGCAACTGATTGCGGATTCGCTCAAGACCTACACTGGTAGTAAGCCGGTGTTGGTTCTGACTCATACCAATGCAGGCAAGGGTGCACTTGAGGCTCGGTTGGAGCGTGCGGCCGTTCCCAAGGCCTCGTACCGAGTCTTCACCATAGACAGTTGGGGGATTCGGGTCGCTTCGCGGTTCCCGACTCGCAGCGGATGCAACGCGCAAGTGCTCCGTCTGGAAAACCCGAACCACGATTACCCTGCGGTGCGAGCAGCTGCCCTAAAGCTACTGGTATCTGGGGACATCGAAGACATTCTCGTTGCCAACTACAGCCGTCTCGTCGTTGACGAATATCAGGATTGCACGCTGCCGCAGCATGCAATCATCGACGCACTTGCCCACGTTCTACCTACTTGCGTGCTCGGGGACCCGCTCCAGGCAATCTTTGGATTCAGGGAACCAACAGTCCATTGGGACCAGCATGTTCGGGCGACATTCCCTGAAATCGGAACACTTAACGTCCCTTGGCGTTGGAACCGAGTAGGCGCTGAAAACCTTGGTAACTGGCTACTTTCCATCCGGGAGCCCTTGCTTGCGGGCGCAGCCATAGACCTCAGCTACGCGCCGGCTGAAGTTCAATATGTCCCGCTTCCGGGAAACCCTGCTGGCGACCATCAGCAAAGAATGGATGCGGCTCGGACTAAGGCGCCGAACAAAGACGGCACAGTTTTGGTTATCGGTGACAGCACGAGCCCGCAGGAGCAACGCCAGTTCGCAAGCATCACCCCTGGCGCCTCTACCGTAGAGGCTGTTGACCTCCGGGACCTAACAAGCTTTGCACGCAACTTCGACCCGGAACATGCAGATTCGACAAAGCACCTGGTGGAATTTGCGGGAGAGGTGATGACCAATCTTGGCGGAGCAGGACTGCACAAGCGCTTGGCCTCATTAAGGGCCGGTACGGCACAAAAGGAAGCCAACGAAATCGAGGCTGTTTGCTTAAGTTACGAAGCAGCTCGTTCGTTCGCGGCAGCAGCCAAGCTACTCCAGGACTTAGAGGAATGCACCGGTGTTCGCGTGTATCGCCCAGAGGCACTTTCCGTACTCAAAGCGGCTCTACGCACCGCCAGTGGAGGTGGCATTACGTTCTACGACGCCACAGTCCAGGCGCGCGAACGCAACAGGCACTTAGGCCGGAGAACCAATCGTGTCGCCGTGGGTAGCACCCTGCTGCTCAAAGGGCTTGAGGCAGATGTTGCCGTGGTCCTGAACCCGTCTGTGATGAATGCTCGTCATCTATATGTGGCCCTCAGCCGGGGAGCTCGTAAATTGGTCATCTGTTCGCCAACCCCAGTGCTCACCCCTACTGCAGCCTGAGTTAGTCGTATTTATGAGTCCAATGTAAGCACAGACGATGGCCTGCTTTAGGGTAGCTGGCGCGATTGCAGTGTGGTGGAGCTCAGCACCTGGATAACTCTTGGTACATGGCTGGCCTTCACTGACCAGCATGCCGTTGCTGGATGACCGACATGCTTATGCAGACCACCGGCGGGAATCGAGCAACCAAGCCTGTAAAGCCTCTGGAGCGGAGCTGTCGGCCTTAGGCATTTGCTTAACCCTTAGCGGGTGACTTGCTCGCTCGAGCGCTTGGTTCTCCGTCTTTCTCTTCTCTCGCCGCAAGCCTTTCAGAGATAGCAAACTCTGCATCAATTCGACGAATCTCCTCAGTACGCCGCCTTGGATTCAGAACGTGCTGAACATCGCTCACGAATAGTCTTTGACAGTGAAGGAGCCCCTCCATCGACGACTTGCTGTCCGATTTCAGTAGGTTCTGCATGTGGTTATAGGCGGCAACCAATCGATTCAAGATTTGCTGTCGAAGGCCTCGGTATGCAGGTTCCTTTCCAACTCCATACTCCTCGCTCCACTCGTTTGGAAAGAACCAACGTCCTCTATCAATCAGCGAAGAAATTCGATACATGGCCTCGTAAAGCTCTCGACTGCGCTCTTCGGGAGGAAGGTTGACTGCATGCGTGGCCCTCGCAATGTTCTCGCAGGCTTCGTCAGCCCAACGGCGAACATTGCAGAGATAGTCATCTATCCAAGCATTCGAATCTATTACGTTCGAGTGTCGAGCATGGCTGTTCGCAAGCTCCGCAGACCTCTGAGCCAGATTTGCATGTGCAATTGTTTGTCTCGCACTTCGTGCGGCAACTAGCGCCGCAAGCCCGGCCACAATGACCCCCAGTCCGGTTAACAAATCTGTCATCTGCTCAGCCCCTCCACCTGGCTAAGTCAATAAAGAGCACTTACTGCGACCCAGACGCAGTCAGTTTCCGCCCATTCACTGCTTTATTCTGAACACGCAGTATCGGCGCATTTGTCGAGCGCAACGGCCTGTGTCGCACAACGCTTCCAACACTTGGGGTGTGAATTCCCGCAGCGTGAAGCTAACGAGCTACTTTTTTGGAGAAGGGCTCCCCATCACCACCTCCATCCTTTCTCCTGGAAATCCCGACATGACTGCCATGTTGCCGCGGGAATCGGCATAGATGATTGCAGGCGTTCCGCTGAAGCCAAAATCTCTCATCAGCCGGAGGTTCTGAGCGAGCGCATTTCTTGCTGATTCAGACACCACAGGCGCTTCGGCAATGCCTCCACGCGTGACATTCAGCTCATGCAGCGTAAGAGCAGCAGCCTTGTCTGGAGCGGAGAGAATGGCAGCCGCCTTGCCGGCACTGTTGTGTTTGATGATGCCGACCAAGATGTGACGAACCTGCACCTGGCCTGACTCGACCCATGGTCGAGAAACCTCCCAAAAGCGATGACACCAGACACAGTTCGGGTCCGTGATGACGTAAACGATGCGCGGAGCATCCCTTTTTCCGTCCAGAACCCAATTGGCCCCTTCAAGGCGCTTCCAAATAACGCTTTGGAAAGCTCGCACATCTGTGACGACTTGCGTGTTCGATACAGCCATTGAAAGGCTGGGGACTATGGATACAGCGACTACAAGCGCTACGAGGCTGTGGTCCAGCTTCATTTCGATAAGGCTTTCAAGATGAGTCTGAAAAGGGCGTAGTGGAGCCCCGCCCAAGAGCAGGTGGTTAGAGAAGACTGTTGGCTTTGGCTTCTTCTTTTGCCAGTGCGCGCAACAGCACCAGCCCTACACCTAATACAACCAGCGTGACGATGAGAGCATCGTGATAGTTACCTGTCGCTGCGGCTATGTACCCTGCCATAGCGGGCGCGCCAATCTGAGCAACGCCGTAACTCAGGGTCATCTTGGCCATAGCCTTCGCCGGGTTCGCGGGAAAGTGCCTGCCAACAATTGCTAGCGTGAGACTGACGATGCCCGCAAACGTCCCTCCGAACAGAAGCGCACTGACAAGATTCAAAGCAGGCGCGTCGGACAGAACAGGTATGGCAATGCCGATAGCGTGCAAGGCATAAGCCAGCATGAGTGCCTGAACCGAACCAATGGCTCTGGCAACTCTGTCCCACATGAAGGTCGATGGGACTGCCGCGAGGCCGACACCCACCCACACCCAGCCACCATTCCCTGTGAACATTGGCAGCTTTTCAAGGATGGCAACGATAAACGTCGCCCCTATGGCGAAGCCGAAGCCCGCACAGAAGTAAGACATGATGGAGAGACGCATCCATCGCTTGGATGGGGGTGCAGCTGACACATTAGCGCTCTTCTTTATATGCTTCAGCTTAGCTGGACGTGGAAGCCACAGCCATGCGGGTACCAGAAGAACTAGCCCAATTGCGCCAAGAATCAGCTGTTGATTTCCACCCAGAAGTGACCCACTAGCCCCCGGTTTTTCCATCTCAATCTGACCCACGCATTAACCCTAGCCTGCTGCTTTCTTGTGCAGCAGG